>NZ_JWAK01000044.1:40885-70887 GCF_001069335.1 Streptococcus sp. 1171_SSPC | reverse complement strand
ACGACGAAATCGAATTCTAACGAATTACCGATTTCTGTCCCACTCTCTTTTATTCCAGCATTTTTAATAGAAAGTCCGCCATTTGTTGGGGGCTTTCTTTTTGCCCACGCGCCACCCACATTTGACAGACTCCAAAGAAGGCATTGGTGAGGTAGACAGAACTATAGTCTCTTTCGATTTCGGTCAAAGATCGATGGCCATAACGTTCTTGCAAGCTATCGACTAGTAGAACTTGTAGCTTGTGTCGCAAGAAGGATTGAATTTCTTTTGTCCCATTCTCAGTTAAAAGGACAGCAAAGAGGGGCTCCTTGGTGAGAAATTCGAAAACTTCGGTAACAGCTTGGTGTTTATCATCTTGTTGTTTGTCGAAGATGTATTCCACTTTGTGGAAAAATTCCTGTTGGTAGCGCTCGATCATATCGTACTTATCGCGGTAGTGGGTATAGAAGCTACTCCGGCTGATACCAGCTTCTTTTGCCAACTGTACGGTTGAGATCTCATCAAAGGACTCCCTATGAAGCAGGTCAACCATGGCTTCCTGGATGATCCGTTTTGTTTTTATTCGCTTGTTGCTTTCGGTAACCATTCTAGTCTCCCTCTTTTATACACAAAATTATACACAGTGTCCAAAAATGATTTTTTTAACTTGCGGTTTTTAAAAAGAACTGTATAATCAATTATATCAAAAAAATAGACAATGTGTATAAAAAGGAGACAAAAAATGTTTAAGGAATGGAAAGCGATTTTTAGGAAACCGACCTTTATCGTTGTGATGATCGGGGTTGCCTTGATACCAGCTCTCTACAATGTGATCTTTCTATCCTCTATGTGGGATCCTTATGGCAAGGTTTCTGACCTGCCAGTAGCAGTTGTCAATCAAGACCAGCCGGCTCGTTATCAGGAAGAAGAATTGACAATCGGAAAAGACATGGTGTCCAATTTTGAGAAAAGTGACGCCCTGGATTTTCATATTGTCGATGAAAGAGCAGCTAAAGAGGGGCTGGAAAAGGGTGATTACTATATGGTGGTGACCTTGCCCAAAGATCTATCTGCTAAAGCTGCTTCTATCTTAACCAATCATCCGGAACAGATGACCATTGCCTACCAAACATCTAGTGGGCATAGCTTTATTGCTGGTAAGATGAGTGATTCAGCCATGATAAAAATCCAGCAAACCGTTGCTAGTAATGTCACTCAAACCTATACCAGCGCTCTTTTCGAAAAGATGGGAAGCTTGAAGACAGGGATGGGAACAGCAGCGGAAGGAAGCCAGAAATTAGCGACCGGTGCTGGTCAGCTAAAAGAGGGTGGACAGACCCTGACAGACCATTTGACCACCTTGTCCAATTCGAGTCTGTCTTTTTCAAATGGGGCACAGACTCTTAGCACTGGTCTCTTGGCCTACACCAATGGAGTTGGCCAATTAGGAACGGGTCTTCATCAAATGCAGGAGAAAGTTCCCACCCTCGTATCGGGAGTTGGACAACTTCATGATGGTTTTACTACCTTTAGTAGTGGACTGACGACCTATACATCTGGTGTTGGACAGCTGGGAGATGGTTTAAACCAAATGGCTAGTCAAACGCCACAGTTAGCCTCTGGGATTGGCCAATTGCATACAGGGATGACGACTCTCTCAACGGGACTGGATACCTACACAAAGGGAGTTAGTCAGTTGAATGTTGGTGCTAGTAACTTGACGGCTGGCCTCACCAGCTATAGCTCAGGGCTTGCTACTCTCAGTGGTGGAGCTAGTCAATTAAGCGGCCAATCGGAAGCATTAAGAAATGGAGTGTCTCAGTTAGAGACAGGCATTCAAACCTTATCCACCCAACTCACTCCGCAACCAAATCAACAAGAGCAACTTGCCCAATTAACAGCAGGCCTCACCCAATTAAATGAAGCTATTCAGAACACGAGCGGGGATACCAGTCAACTCAGCACAGCTTTGGCAAGCATCGCCACCTCTGCTCAAGGGATTTCAGCAGCGGCACAGGCTGACCGTAATTCAGTACTAGCAAATCTTCAAGCTACTGCTGCCTATCAATCGATGACAGCTGAGCAACAGGCAGAAATGACGGCTGCTGTCTCTGCTACTTCAAGTACCACAGAGACTGCTGCTCAAGCGATTTTAACCACTGTTCAAGGCTTGCAAGAAAGCTTAACAACCGAGAGTTCCTTGGCCACAGTAAAAGAAAGTGCCAACCAGATCTTGCCAACAGCTTCGTCTACCTTGAATACTCTTTCAACTAGCTTGAGCTCCCTACAGACCGCAGTAACAGAGCAACTTCTACCAGCAAGCCAAACCCTTAGCCAGGGCATTCAACTCTATACGACAGGGGTGGATCAGTTAGCCGGTGGAGCTAGTCAGCTTACGGATAATAGCAGTAGCTTGATTGCAGGAGCTACTCAATTGAGTGCGGGGACAAGTCAGCTGGATCAGAAATCTGGTGACTTGGTAATGGGAAGTAATCAACTAGCAGCAGGATTGGGAGACCTAAATGGGAAAATGCCAACTCTGACTGCTGGAATGAATCAATTAGCTTCAGGAGCCAACCAATTGACTAGTAAGTCTAGCGAATTAACAACAGGCGCTGGATTGCTAGCTAGTGGGATCGGTCAACTAAATGGTCAAACACCGGTTTTGGCTAGCGGTGTTGATCAACTGGTATCAGGAGTTGATCAGTTATCGGATAAATCAGGTCAGTTACTATCAGGTTCTCAGCAATTGGCGGATGGTGCAACTAAGATAGCTGATGGCTCTGGTCAATTAGCGGCAGGGGGTCAGGTTCTTGTCGGAGGTTTGGCTGATCTCCAAACAGGTAGTCAAAATCTTAGTCAAGGCTTGAGTTCAGCTAAGGACCAACTAAATAGCGCTAGCACTGAAAAAGAAAATGCAAGCGTATTGTCAGATCCAATCACTCTTTCGAAGACAGACCATGACAATGTTTCAGTGAACGGAGTAGGAATGGCGCCTTATATGATATCTGTTGCCCTTTTCGTCGCGGCTCTCTCTACCAATATGATTTTTGCCAAATTGCCATCTGGGCGTCATCCAGAAAGTCGTTGGGCTTGGCTTAAATCGAGATTGGAAGTGAACGGGATGATTGCGGTCTTGGCTGGTGTCCTGGTCTACGGAGCTGTCCACCTGCTCGGAATGGCGGCAAACCATGAAAGCTTGACTCTCTTCCTCTGTGTGTTAGGAAGTGTGACCTTCATGTCCGTGGTAACCGCCTTAACGACATGGAACAACAAGGTCGGAGCATTTATCTCTTTGATTCTCTTGCTCCTTCAACTGGCTTCTAGTGCAGGGACTTATCCGCTTGCCCTCACCAATCGTTTCTTCCAAACTATTCATCCACTGTTGCCAATGAGTTATACCGTATCGGGATTAAGGGAAACCATTTCCTTATCTGGTCAGATAGGTGGGCAAGTCACCTTCCTTACCCTAGTTTTGGGCTTGTGTATTGGTCTAGGAATGATGGCCTATCAACCTCAAAAGATGGAAGAAGACTAAGCTTCCTCTATCTAAAGTTTCATGTGAAACAAAGCCCTCTTCTCAATAGAGAAGAGGGCTTTTTCTTAGTTAAAATAAAGCACTTCTGGATTTGGAGTGATGTAGATAAGGTTATCTTCTTTGAAGACCAGCTGTACTTGGCCCTGTTTGTAGATATAAACCGTGTACGTTTGACCGAACCTAGTGGCTTGAGCGATATCGATCGCACCAGCCCAAAAAGCACGAAGCTGTTCATCTGTTAAGTGTCCCTCTTGATAGAGTTTCACGAGGTTTTCCCGTTCCTTTTCTGAGAAGGTTTCGACCAGATACTTTGGGTCGTTAAGGACATTTTCAGGTTCCCCAAGAATTTTTTGAACAAATTTTTTAGTATAGCCTTCGTAATCCGGTGTTGCGGCTTCTAATGTATCGCCATCTTTTCTATAGTAAACGACAGAATCGCCTGTTGCATAGATCTTGTCTGTTGGAGCTTCGCTAGCATTGGCAGGGAGCTCCTCCATTTTTTTGCTAGAGCTAGTTTCCGTCTTAGACTCTTTCTTTTCTTTGTTCGAAGAGCTAGTTTTAGATGATTTTTTAGACGATGAGGCTTCTTTTTCACTTTTCTCTTGTTTTTTAGAAGAGGCACGAGAGCTCGTTTCTTCCGGTTTGAAATATGATTGAAAATCAGACATACAGGCTGTCAAGAAGAAAAGACTCAAAAAGAGCGTTGCAAGGAGAGTGATTTTTTTAGACATCATATAAAACCCTTTCTAATCATAGAGCGCTACTTCTTCTATTGTACACTATAAAAGCTTGGAAAGCACGAAAAAACAGAAGAGAGCTTGTACGAAGTAGGTATTCATACAAACTTTCTCTCCTGTAAGGGTCAGCTCCTTGTGATCTCATTTGAAGCGAGGGAGTCATCTTTTAATAACTCTCGTGTGCTTCAGTTAGTGGCCTTGGAAGAAGGGTTTAGCGTCCACCAGGCCCACCAGGTCCACCGCCTTGAGGTCCGCCACCTCCGGGAGCCCCACCACCTCCAGGCATGGAGTTGACAATTTCCGTTTGTTTTTCACCGTTGATATAGATGTCTCCGCCTGTGTAGGTAGCTGTTCCATCAAAGTCAAAGCCGGATTGCCCCGTCAAATTGATGGTTCCTCCAGTAACAGTGATATTTCCATTCGAATCAATTGGATCGGTATCGCCTTGGCCAACTTCAACGTTGAGTGTTCCACCATTCATGGTGAAGAAAATTTCATCTTGGTTGGCATTAGTATTGGCAGCATTGACACCGTCATCGGTTGCATAGATGGTGATATCTCCACCGTTGATGGTGATCGATTTTCCTTCGAGACCTTCGACAGACTCTGTTACCTCATAGGTTCCGCTATCGATGATCAGATCACCAGAAGCATGGATGCCATCGTCTCCTGCAGTGATGGTCATTTTGTTATCTGAAAGATACATGGTTCCGACCGAAGTATCTTCATCATTATCCACCTTGACTGCATCTTCATCTGCATCGATGGTCATGGTCGTACCAGTGATATTGAGTTCGTCATTGACGTTGAAGGCATCTCCTACAGCCGTGATCTTATAGGTTCCACCTGTGATGTGGAGGGTATCATTGGCCTTAATCCCGTTGTTCTTCTTGGCATCAATGTTGAGCGTACCTGAACCATTGATGGTGAGGTCGCCTTTAGAGAAGATGACCGCATCGGCATCTTCATCATTATTTGAACTGGAATCAGATAGGGTATTGGTAGTGCCATCTGCTAGAGTCAAGTAGACATGTCCTGCTTTCGTAGCAGAGATTGGCGCGTTGGTGTTAGTCATGGTAACCCCTTTTAAGACGATATGAACATCATCTGAATCATCTGCTTCGACCTTGATTTGAACCCCATTAGATTCACCAGAGATGACATAGGTTCCGGCCTTAGAGATGGTCACAGTGGATCCAGAAACAGCTACGCCGTCACCCGATACACTTGCAGAAGATCCAGACAGTTTGACAGTAGAGGCGGTACTTTCATCATAAGAGGTGTCCTTGTCCTTATCTGTAAAATAGTTGGTGTTGGTTGTTTTATTAGTAGTAGCAGTTGTTTGGGGCGTATTGCTTGTTGTAGCTGATTGAGATGACGCTTGGGAACAAGCTGTCAGTAAGGTGAGGGTAGCGACCCCCGTTAATAAGAATTTCCATTTGTTTGATTTCATGAGCTTTTCCTCTCGTTCCATTGATATGCTCCTAGTCTAAAGTTGCTAGCTGAAAGTTTCCTGAAGTTTTTCTGAAAGGAACCTTAACTTTAGTTTTCTTTAAGTTTGGCTTAATGAAAGCTTAAGAAAAGGCAACTAAACTAAGGAACAAGTAAAGCGACTTGTGGCTTTGCAACAAAAACGATAAAGAAAATGATAACTTTTTATAGAACAAAAGGAGAAAAACATGAAAAAAACGCTAGAGACAAGCTTCAAGCGGATTGAAACCAAATATGTGGTGAATAAAGAAGACTTGGATGATTTATTGAAAGATTTGAAGAAATATGTGGTTGAAGACGATTATCCCATCTCCACGATTTCGAATGTCTATTTTGATACCGAAGACTTTGATGTGATCCAAGATGCCCTTGCTAAACAGAACCGTCGTGAAAAGATCCGGATGCGGACCTATGTAGAGCATCCAACAGTGGAGAGTCCGGCTTTTCTAGAAGTAAAATCAAAGGATGCAGAAGGAATTGGTCATAAGTTCCGCCTGGTCTCGAACCCTTCCTCCATTACCCGCCTCATGACGGATGGACTAGTGGATCAGACCATTCAGGATCTGGACTTGGTGCAAGAAATCCAAGCTCTGCGCCAGCGCTATGATAACCGACTACAGCCTCAGATGTACATCTATTATGATCGTTTGTCCTTAAAAGAAAAGAAGAGTATCCAAGGCTATCCTTACAATAAGATTCGGGTCACTCTGGATCAAAACTTGGCCTATCGTGATCAACAGGTCAGTCTCCTCCGTAGGAAAGCTGAAGAGCCTTTATTAGAAGAAAATACCATCATTATGGAAATCAAGGCCCCAGGTGAAGAACCTCGGTGGCTGAAGGACATTCTGGATAAGTACGGACTGGTCAAACAGAAATTTTCGAAATACAGTTGTGCCTACCATAAGTCACAAGGCTTAGACTATGCACCAACGCCAATTCAAGAAAGGACAGGTGCTGCCTATGTCTAATCTATTTGATTCTATTTTTAATAACGCTACGGCAACCGTAGATCCGGTGCGCCTGATGCTAGCCTTGCTGGTCAGCCTGGTGCTCGGGATGGCCTTGTCTTGGACCTACAAATACCGTACTCTCTATACGCGTGAATTTATCGTCAGTCTCACCTTGCTTCCCTGCATGATGACCCTAGTGATTTTCCTGGTGAATGGGAGTCTGGGGACCTCGATTGCAGTAGCAGGGACCTTTAGCTTGATTCGATTTCGTTCCGCTACCAGCGGCTCGAGAGAATTGATCGCGATTTTCCTAGCCATGATTATTGGTTTAGCAGCGGGGTCGGGCTACCTCTTATTGGCAGTTTTGTTTACGGCCTTTCTGTTAGCTATCTGGCTCTTGCTCGAAACCAAGCAAAGTAAGACCGACCACCAACGGCGCCGCCATCTGACGATTGAGCTAGGAAATCAGGCTAGGATTGCGGAGAAGATCAGACATCTGTTGGATCGCAATTGTACAGAAGTCGACTTGATTTCGGTTAATACAAGCCAAAATGGGGAACAGCTTACCTTGGATTATGAAGTGGATCTGAGACCAGAAGTTGACGATTTTGCAATGACGACCCTCCTAACAGAAGAAATTTATCATTGCGATGTATCCTTGACTAAGAAGGCTAAGAAAAGAAAGAACTTATAGAAGAGAGTGGGACAGAAATCGGTAATTCGTTAGAATTCGATTTCGTCGTCCCACCTCCGCACAGTTGAGTAGGACCGTAAAAGCTGATGGAATCAGCGTAGTAGAGCCCACTCAACCACTGCGTCTTGCTCRAYAATCCAAAGACAATTGAGAGGCTAGGACTTTTGTCCCAGCCTCTTTTTAGGCTTTTAAGAACTTTTTAAGGAAAAGTGGTATACTATTTCTAAAAAATTGAAGGAATCCTTTATGAAAAAGACTGCTATTTTTGAAGATGTCGTCTCCATTATGACTCACGATTCATCTACCATCAAAGACCAAAGAGGATGCGATCCAGAGCCTTTTCGAGAAAAAATGACAGATGATATGACGGATGATGCCTTTCTTTATCAAGTCAGGTCCTACCTAGCTAGTTTTGGGGTGATCGGCCATGTTTCCTTTGGAAAGAAAAAGGCCCCCAACAAAGGTTTTTTGTTGCGCTCGACAGACGACGGTCTCTTTGTAGAAGGGGCAAATGAAGATACGGGACTTCAAGTAGGAGATCAGATCTTAGCTTTGGATGGAAGTGACTTGGAGCAGGTAGCGTCTCTTCATAAGGACTATTTTATCAGTAAGACCCCTGAAAGACACTACCGAGAATGGGCGGATTTGGTCTCTCAGTCCACAAGGGTCACCCTGCTTCGAGAAGGGGTAGAAAAGACCATTAAAGTAGTACCCAGTCGAGAACCGATCCAAGATCAGATTTTTTGGAAACGATTAGACGATGAGATTCTTTATCTTCGTCTGGATAACTTTATGGATGAGGGAGCTATTAGTCGGGTATATCAAGAGTGTTTACCGATGATGACGGAGGTCAAGTTCCTTCTCATTGATGTCCGAGAGAACGGCGGAGGGACAGATTCTCTGTATCTCCCTCTATTACATCTAGGATTAGAGAAGGATCAGGGCTATGATTCGCTTGACTGGGACGATGATGGTATGGAAATTCTCTACACGGAACGCAATGTCGATTTACGCTTGAAAGATTTTGAGGATTGGATGCAACAGGAAGAAATTAGTCCTGAAACAGTTAAGCTGCTTGGAGATATGAAAGAGGATTTGCTCCGCCATCGGGGGAAAGGCTATGTACCGTATCAGCAAGAAAGCGAGGAATTCTTCCCAGAGGTTAAAGGTGGCCACTATCCTGAACGAATCTTTGTCTTATCAGATATCTATTGCGGTTCATCTGGGGATAACTTTGTTCAGATGATGAAGCAGTTTAAGAAGGTAACGGTGGTAGGTAGATCAACTCTCGGAATTTTAGACTATTCCAATTGTTGTACCGTTGATTATGGCGATTATCAATTGATGTTTCCTACTTCTCGTTGTCTATGCGTAGATCAAGGGAAAGGAATGACGGATCAAGGTGTGGAGCCGGATATAGAGGTTCCATGGAGTCCCGACCATTTTGAAAGAGATGTAGATCTAGACAAGTGTTTGGAGTTGATTCGTCAGAGTTGCGAAACGGCAAGATAATGCTTAGATAGCGGTTGGCTTAAATCAGGATAGCAATCGTCTCTTATGGTAACGTTTTCTAGTATTTTTTCCTTGTGTTTGGATTGCTATGACTGAACAAAAAATGGTAAAATAGTCAGTGAAAATCAAAATGAAGAGTGAAAAAGATGAAACATAAAACACTTTATAAATTTATAGGGCAAACAATTTTGTATTTCGCTATTTTCTTAGCCCTACTCTATTTCTTTAGTTACCTTGGTCAAGGTCAGGGTGGCTTTATCTACAATGAATTTTAAAGGAGATCCCTACCGTGTCAAACCAACCAATTACTGATATGATCGAGGCGATTGAACGCTACGCCCAACTGCAACCAGACTATCCTGTATACAATGTTCTTGGAGAAGAGCATACCTATGGCCAATTGAAGGCAGACTCAGATAGCTTAGCAGCCCATATTGACCAAATGGGACTTCCTGAAAAGTCACCTGTAGTGGTCTTTGGTGGCCAAGAATATGAAATGTTGGCAACTTTTGTGGCCTTGACCAAGTCTGGCCATGCCTATATCCCAATTGACAGCCATTCTGCCCTGGAGCGCGTGTCTGCTATTGTTGAAGTGGCTGAGCCAAGTCTGATCATTGCCATCAATGAGTTTCCAATCGAAAACCCAGCTGCTCCGATCATGTCCTTGGAGCAAGTGCGTGAAGCTTATGCGGCTCAGAATGCTTATGATTTGCAACATCCGGTCAAGGGGGATGATAACTACTACATCATCTTTACCTCTGGAACAACTGGAAAACCAAAAGGGGTGCAAATTTCGCACGATAACTTGCTCAGCTTTACCAACTGGATGATTACGGATAAGGAATTTGCAACGCCAGAGCGTCCGCAAATGTTGGCGCAACCACCTTATTCCTTTGACTTGTCTGTCATGTACTGGGCACCGACCTTGGCTCTTGGTGGAACCCTTTTTGCTCTTCCATCAGCTATCACTCAAGACTTCAAACAACTCTTTGCGACGATCTTTTCTCTTCCGATTGCGATCTGGACTTCAACACCATCTTTCGCAGATATGGCCATGTTATCTGAAGATTTCAATGCTGAAAAGATGCCAGGAATCACCCATTTCTACTTTGATGGGGAAGAGTTGACCGTGAAAACCGCTCAGAAATTGCGCGAGCGTTTCCCGAATGCACGCATCATCAATGCCTACGGCCCAACGGAAGCAACTGTAGCTCTTTCGGCTGTAGCCGTAACAGATGAGATGTTAGCGACTTTGAAACGTCTGCCAATTGGTTACACCAAAGAAGATTCTCCAACCTTCATCATTGATGAGGCAGGAAACAAATTGCCAAATGGAGAGCAAGGGGAAATCATCGTGTCTGGACCAGCTGTTTCAAAAGGTTATATGAATAATCCAGAGAAAACAGCAGAAGCCTTCTTCGAATTTGAAGGTCTTCCAGCCTACCATACGGGAGATGTCGGAACCATGACAGATGAAGGCCTCCTTCTCTATGGTGGACGGATGGACTTCCAGATCAAGTTTAATGGTTACCGTATCGAATTAGAGGATGTTTCTCAAAACTTGAATAAGTCTCAGTACATCGACTCGGCTGTCGCAGTACCGCGCTACAACAAAGATCACAAGGTTCAAAATCTCTTGGCCTATGTCATCTTAAAAGATGGGGTCAAGGAACAATTTGAGCGCGAGATTGATATTACCAAAGCGATCAAGGAAGATTTGGAGCACATCATGATGTCTTATATGATGCCTTCAAAATTCCTCTACCGTGACAGCTTGCCGCTAACTCCAAACGGGAAAATCGACATCAAAGGGTTGATTAGCGAGGTTAACAACCGATGATCGAGTTCTTGAAACAGCTCCCTCATTTAGAACCCTATGGCACCCCGGTCTACTTTATTTATCTGATTGGGGCCTTATTGCCTATCTTTGTTGGTCTCTTCTTTAAGAAGCGTTTCCCAGTCTATGAAGCCTTGGTCAGCTTAGCCTTTATTGTTTTGATGTTGACAGGGACGGATTTGAAACAAATCTATGCGGTTCTTTTCTACCTCTTTTGGCAAATCCTTTGGGTCTATTCTTATAAAATCTATCGAAGCCAGCGTGATAACAAGTGGGTCTTTTACCTTCACTCTTTCTTGGTCGTTTTGCCCTTGGTTTTTGTGAAGGTGCAACCAGCCATTGATGGGACCCAGTCTTGGATGGGCTTCCTTGGGATCTCCTATCTGACCTTCCGAGCGGTAGGGATGATTATCGAGATGCGAGATGGGACCCTCAAAGAATTTAGTCTCTGGGAATTCTTGCGTTTCTTGCTCTTTATGCCGACTTTTTCAAGTGGGCCGATCGACCGCTTCAAACGCTTCAATGAAGATTACCTAACGATTCCAGATCGGGATGAGCTCCTCGATATGCTGGAGCAGAGCGTCAAGTATATCATGCTTGGCTTTCTCTATAAGTTTATTCTAGCTCATATCTTTGGTCATCTCTTGCTAGGTCATGTCAAGACTTATGCCCTTCTTCAAGGGGGCATCTTTAACCTAGGAACCTTAGGGGTGATGTATGTCTTTGGTTTGGACCTCTTCTTTGACTTTGCAGGCTATTCCATGTTTGCCCTTGCGGCGTCCAACTTGATGGGGATTAAGAGCCCAATTAACTTTAACCTCCCTTTCAAATCGCGTGATTTAAAGGAATTTTGGAATCGTTGGCACATGAGCTTGTCTTTCTGGTTCCGTGACTTTGTCTTTATGCGTCTGGTCATGGTCTTGATGCGCAACAAGGTCTTTCAGAGTCGGATTACAACGTCAAATGTTGCCTATATCATCAACATGTTGGTCATGGGCTTCTGGCATGGAGTGACCTGGTATTATGTTGCTTATGGTCTTTTCCACGGTCTAGGTCTCGTAATCAATGATGCCTGGCTTCGGAAGAAGAAGACACTGAATAAAGAGCGCAAAGCAAAAGGACTTGAGCCCCTGCCAGATAATCGCTGGACTCAGGCTCTTGGAATCTTTATTACCTTCAATACCGTTATGCTGTCCTTTCTGATCTTCTCAGGTTTCTTGGAACAGCAATGGTTTCCAAAAATGAAATAAGAAAAGGAAAAATGAAAAATGGATGTAAAATCACAAGTAATTGAAATTATTGACGAATTGTTTATGGAAGATGTCTCAGACATGATGGATGAGGATCTCTTTGATGCGGGTGTTCTTGATAGCATGGGAACCGTTGAGTTGATTGTTGAATTGGAAAACCGCTTCGATATTCGAGTTCCAGTATCTGAATTTGGTCGTGATGACTGGAATACTGCCAACAAAATCGTAGAAGGTGTCATGGAGCTTCAGAATGCTTAAACGATTGTGGCTGATTCTGGGTCCAGTCTTTTGCGCCATGGCTCTTGTCGCTGCTCTTCTCTTTTTCTATCCGATTAACCACAAACATAATCTGACAGAGGAGAAAAAGGCTGCAGTGAGCTTGACGGCAGAAGGCTTTAAAAGTCGTGCCCGTAAGGAAGAAGCGCTCGGGGATCCCAACTATCGTTTTGTACCCTTCTTTGGTTCCAGCGAATGGTTGCGATTTGACATCGTCCACCCAGCAGTACTAGCAGAGAAGTATGATCGCTCTTATCGTCCGTATTTTCTAGGACAACGAGGGGCAGCATCCTTGAACCAATATTTTGGGATGCAGCAAATTCTTCCTCAACTAGAAGGGAAAACGGCTGTCTATGTGGTATCGCCCCAGTGGTTTACGAAGGACGGTTATGATTCATCGGCCTTCCAGCAATACTTTAATAGTGATCAATTAACGAGCTTTTTGGCCAATCAGGAAGCTGGACCAGCAAGCCAGTATGCGGCATCTCGTCTCTTGCAGCAGTACCCTAATGTTGCTATGCAGGGAGGAGTTCAGAAGCTAGCCAAAGGTCAAAATCTATCTAGTTTTGAAAAAGGTCTCAATCAGACCCTCATGCGCTTTGTTCGTCGGGAGGATGCCTTCTTTAGCACCTTTACGGCAATGAACAATAGCAACTATGAGAAGAAAGTTCTCTCTCGCTTGAATGATTTGCCAGATACATTTTCTTACGAAGTCTTGGAAGAGGTGGCGACGGCGGAAGCCAAAAAGAAAACCAATAATAATAAACTAGGCATTAGTAATAGCTTCTATACCCATCGCCTTGCGAGTAAGCTCAAGAAACTCAAAGGATTCCAAAAGAATGAATCCTATGAACAATCCCCAGAATACAATGATTTACAACTGGTCTTGGATCAGTTTGCTCAATCTAAAACCAATGTCATCTTTGTCATCCCTCCAGTGAACTCTAAATGGATGGCTTATACAGGCTTGAGTAAAGAAATGTATCAACGGACAGTTGAAAAAATCCGTTACCAACTAGAAAGTCAAGGCTTTACCCATATTGCTGATTTTTCTAAAGATGGTGATAAACCTTACTTTATGCAGGATACCATTCATATGGGCTGGAATGGATGGTTGGCATTTGACAAGGCAGTTGATCCTTTTATCTCTAACCCTCAACCTGCCCCTGAATACAAGATTAACAATCGTTTCTTAAGTCAGGACTGGGCTAACTATAAAGGCCAGCCGGACCAATTTAAGTAAGATGCGAAGAGGTTGAGAATACCCAGTCTCAACCTTTTTTCCTATGGTTTTGAAGAAACTTATCCCCATATTCACAGACTTATCCACAGACTTGTGGATAAGTCTATCTACTAGAAAGAGAGGAATTGGTAAACCATGAAAACAATGAAGAAAATAGCTGTTTATGCGATTCTTCAAGGAATCGTGATCTTTCTCATTACGGGCCTCATCACTCAATTAATCAGAGGAGACTTCTTTTTCCGTGGCTTGGCTCCAATATTTGGAGTCTTGGCAGCTATCATGCGTTTTGGAACAGCTAGTCTGATGAAAATCTTGGCCCCAACCTTATACGATGAAGAGGCCAAACAAGAGAAAGTTCCTACCGGGAAAGAAGCTGAATAAAAGAACTGTTTTTTCTGGAAAAATCTCTGGAAAAGCACTTATCTGACAGGCTTTATGGTAAAATAGAAGGAAGAATATTAGTTTGGAGAGTAAAAATACAATGAAACGTTCCATGTATGCTGGACGTGTTCGCGAGGAACACATTGGACAAGAACTAACCCTCAAAGGATGGGTGAGTCGACGCCGTGATTTGGGTGGCTTGATCTTTATTGATTTACGAGATCGTGAAGGGATTATGCAATTGGTCATCAATCCAGAGACGGTCAGTTCGGAAGTAATGGCAACGGCCGAGAGCCTTCGTAGCGAGTATGTGATCGAAGTGACAGGTCAAGTTGCTGCTAGACAGCAAGCGAATGATAAAATTGCAACAGGTCAGGTTGAAATGCATGTTTCTTCATTGACTGTCCTTAATACGGCAAAAACCACACCATTTGAGATCAAGGATGGCATTGAAGCTAACGACGATACCCGTCTACGCTATCGATATTTGGACTTGCGTCGCCCAGAGATGTTGGAAAACTTGAAATTGCGTGCTAAAGTAACCCACTCTATTCGGAATTACTTGGATGAGTTGGAATTTATTGATGTGGAAACACCTTTCCTTTCTAAGTCAACTCCAGAAGGGGCGCGTGACTATCTCGTTCCATCTCGTGTCAACAAGGGGCACTTCTATGCCTTGCCTCAAAGCCCTCAAATCACGAAACAATTGTTGATGAATGCAGGCTTTGACCGCTATTATCAAATCGTCAAATGTTTCCGTGACGAAGATTTACGTGGAGACCGTCAACCTGAGTTTACACAGGTCGATTTAGAAACCTCCTTCTTGACAGAGCAAGAAATTCAAGACATTACCGAAGGTTTAATCGCGCGTGTCATGAAAGAAACCAAGGGAATTGAAGTCACCCTTCCTTTCCCGCGGATGAAGTACGATGATGCGATGGCTCTTTACGGTTCGGACAAACCAGATACTCGTTTTGAGATGCTCTTGACAGACTTGACAGAAGTTGTAAAGGGTGTAGACTTCAAGGTCTTCTCAGAAGCTCCAGCAGTGAAAGCCATTGTGGTCAAAGGAGCAGCAGACAACTACTCACGTAAAGATATCGATAAGATGACCGAAGTAGCCAAACAATATGGGGCCAAAGGTCTTGCATGGGTCAAGGTAGCTGATGGTGCTTTAAACGGCCCAGTTGCTAAGTTCTTGACAGACGTGACAACAGAGTTGACAAGTGCTTTACAGTTGGAAGAAAAAGATTTGGTCCTCTTTGTAGCGGATACACTAGAAGTAGCCAATGCAACCCTAGGTGCCCTTCGTTGCAGAATTGCCAAGGAATTAGACCTCATCGACAACAATCAATTCAACTTCCTTTGGGTGGTAGATTGGCCAATGTTTGAGTGGTCTGAAGAAGAAGGCCGTTACATGAGTGCCCACCATCCCTTTACACTTCCACAAGCAGATACAGCTCATGAATTAGAGGGCGATCTCGCTAAGGTACGTGCTATTGCCTATGACATTGTGCTCAATGGTTACGAACTTGGAGGAGGAAGTCTCCGGATCAACCAAAAAGAATTGCAAGAACGGATGTTTACGGCTCTCGGTTTCTCAAAAGAAGATGCGACAGAGCAATTTGGTTTCTTGCTAGAAGCTATGGATTATGGTTTCCCTCCACATGGTGGATTGGCTCTTGGTTTGGACCGTTTTGTCATGTTGTTAGCTGGTGAGGAGAATATCCGTGAAGTGATTGCCTTCCCTAAGAACAACAAGGCAACAGATCCAATGACCCAAGCCCCTTCTGCAGTATCTACCAAACAACTGGAAGAGTTGAGTCTACAAGTAGAAGTCAAAACTGAGGAGTAAGAATAAAAGCGGAAAATCCGCAGAAGTAGCTTCTGAGATTTTCCCTTTATTTATAAATTAAGAGATAGTCATGAAAAAAACTCGCTTAGGTAAAATCTTACGTTATTATGTGAGAAGAATTGCTTATAATTTTAAATTATTACGGGTCTTGAAAAGCATTTCCCGCGAAAAATATGATGAAAAGATTTCAGCCTCATTGGTCTATGGATTTTTATCTGCGATTGCTGTGAACTTCTTTTTCCAGCCGGGACGTGTCTATTCGAGTGGCGCGACAGGGTTAGCACAGATTGTTTCTGCTCTTAGTGATCGATTTTTGGGCTTTACCATTCCTGTTTCCTTGTCATTTTATGCCATCAATCTACCCTTAATGATCATCGCCTGGTATCAAATTGGCCATAAGTTTACCATTTTCACCTTTATAACGGTGTCCATGAGTTCCTTTTTTATCCAATTTGTTCCAGTAGTTACGCTCACCAATGACCCTATCATGAACGCCTTGTTTGGGGGTGTGGTTATGGGGACAGGGATTGGTTTTGCCCTTCGGAATAATATCTCCAGTGGGGGAACCGATATTGTCAGTTTGACCATTCGAAAGCGAACGGGCAAGAACGTCGGCAAAATTTCTCTCATCGTTAATGGGACCATCATGTTGATAGCAGGGATGACCTTTGGTTGGAAGTATGCCCTCTATTCGATGATTACCATTTTTGTTTCCAGTCGAGTGACAGATGCTGTCTTTACCAAGCAGAAGCGGATGCAAGCCATGATTGTCACTAGCCAACCGGATAAGATTATTGAAAAAATCCATAAGCGATTGCACCGTGGGGCAACCATTATTCACAATGCCGAAGGGACCTATAATCATCAGGAAAAAGCCGTCTTACTCACGGTTATTACCCGAGCAGAGTTTAATGAGTTTAAATTTTTAATGAAAAAAGCAGACCCTCAAGCTTTTATAACAATTTCAGACAATGTTCATATTATTGGACGCTTTGTCGAAGTAGAAGACTAAAAAATTCCTGCAAGAAGTTCTTGCAGGAATTTTTTTATGCTTGTTCTACCAAGATCCAACCATGGCCTGGAACGGTAAATTCTTCTTGAGAAAGTCCTTGCTCTCTTCCATACACATGAGGGTAGGCAATCGTTAATCTTGCAGATTGTTTGAGTCGATAAGTCCATTCTTGATCCCCCAGGTTGACCAAGATAAGCAACTTACGACCATCTTTCTCAATGCTGTAAGAGAAGGTTTTCTCCGAAGTCCAAGTAACTTGACAATAGTCTCGAATGTCTTGGGCATTCACAAGGCGAAGGAGCTCTTCCTCTTTACGATAGGCAATCAATTCGCGCAGGAACTGAATATCTGTTTCATAAGCTGTAGAAGAAAGCCAGTCTAGTTGATTTAGAGCATCTGGAAGATTGTAAGTATTCTCTTCTAAGCCCTTGCTGCGATAGATTTCTTGGCCAGCATGTAGAAAAGGAACTCCTTGAGCCAAGAGGACGAGATGCAAGCCAAGTCGAGCTTTAGTCTGACGTACCTCTACTGAAATGTTTGGGTCTTCAACCTTGAGGTAGTCAAAGAAGGTTGCGTTATCATGGCATTCCACATAGTTAATTGCCTGTTGAGGACGCACAAAGTGGGGGGTTCCTTTGAGTCCGACGTTACCAGTCAAAATATTGGCAAGATCATTGGCCTGATAGCGGCTGTCTATACGTCCTTCGTTGAGGATGCTTCGTTTAATGGTATCACGGAAGTTGTCACTGAAGAAGCCATACGGACGAAGTTGACTGGCATTGTATTGATGGGCCAGGAGTTCAGGATCCAGTCCAGTATCCATCTTCCAGCCTTCTCCATAAAGGTAAATGTTGGGGTAAATGGCTGCTAATTCTTCTTGAATTTCCATCATGGTTTGGCGGTCAAGAATGCCCATCAAGTCAAAGCGAAAACCATCAAAGCCGTAGAGTTGAACCCACTGCTTGACTGACTGCTTGATGTAGTTGCGAACCATGGCTCTCTCGCTAGCTACATCGTTCCCACAGAAGGTTCCGTTGGTTCGTTGGCGGTCTTGGTCATAGCGATAGAAATAGCCTGGGACAATCCGCTCAAAAGCAAATTCATCAGAGAGGTAAACATGGTTATAAACCACATCCATGATGAGGCTGAGATCTGCTTCGTGATAGGCATCAATCACTTGCTGCAACTCTAGGATCCGTTGGTAAGGATCATTTGGTTGGCTACTAAAACTTCCCTCAGGAACATTGTATTGCACAGGGTCATAGCCCCAATTGTAGGAAGCAGTAGGATTTGTTTCATCTACGCTTCCGAAATCATAGAGGGGCATGAGCTGAACATGAGTAATACCCAGGGATTTCAAATAGTTAAAGCCAAAGGTCTGGTCTCCATGCTTAGGAGATTCTAAGAGAGCTGGGAAGGTAGCAGGATGTTGGAAACCAGCTTCTTTTTGCATGGAGAAGTCCCGGACGCTCAATTCATAAATAATAGCCTGAGTCGGATCTAGTTGGGTTGCGGCTCTCTGGATAGGGCGCTCAATCTTGTGTCGGTCGATGACATAGCTAGCTCCTGAATTGGCTTCAGAAGAAAGAGCATAAGGATCATGGACGATATGGGTTACACCGTTGACTTGGTGCTGGTAGTAATAAGAGGCTTTTTCCCAGTCTCCTTCGAGTTCTAAACGCCATACACCTTTTTCTGTCAGCTCCATCGGGTAGGCAGTTTGGTTGATCAAGAGCTGAACCTCTTGAGAAATGGGAGCCCAAAAGGCAAAGCAGGTTTTTTCTTTGGAGTAACGAGCTCCTAAATCCTCTCCATCATAAGCATATAGCTGATCAAAGATGGGTTGGCGGACGATGTCGCGGTAGTGTAGGAGGCAGGTTTCTCCCTTAGCGTTGGAGAGGGTATAGCTTTGACTCATGTCGATGGGAAGGGGGCTTCGAAGAGTTTTTTCTTCCTCTGTCGGCAGAAGTTCAATTGTTTTCGAACCAGACGTCAATGTAAAAGGAAGAGAGGCCATTACGCTCTCTCCTCCTTCCATGCGAATCAAGTCTTGGTCGTCTAAATAAGCTGCAAAGTTGGTGGTCATAGGTTCTCCTAAAGTTCAATAATCGAGTGTTCAATGAGCTGTCTGTAGCAAACAGTTTTGTTTTCCTTGTTGTCCTTAATAATTTGGAGCAAGGTTCTGACAGATTCGCGTCCCAATTCGACCGTATTGATATCAATATAGGCGTCAATTGGAATTCGTGGTTGAATAGAGTCGAAGGAAATAATTGGAAGATCGACTTGTTTGTCGCTCAGGTATCTCCGAACCCCTTCAGCAACTAGGATATCTGTTGTCATAAGTGCTTCCAGTTCTTCAAAAGGCAGGGTATCCATGATTTGGTAAGAATTTTCTTCTAGCATGAAACCAAAGGAGAACTTGACCAATTCCTCACGGAGAGGGATCTGGTGACTGGCAAGAGCTTCTTGGTAGCCCTTGTAGCGGTCTTGAGAAACGGCCAATTCCTTATTTCCTCCAACAAAGGCGATGTGTTGGTATCCTTTCTTGATGAAATATTCGGTCGCATCAAAGGCGGCCTTAACATTGTCGTTATCGACTAAGGATACAAAAGGAGAAGTTGCTTTTCCCAAAATCAAGAAAGGAAATTTATCTTGAATACAGAAGTCAACCAAAGGATCATTCAATTTGGAATAGAGGAAGATGAGTCCATCTACCCGCTTACCATAAATCATTTGTTTGAGTTGATCGAGGCGGTGGGTTTCATTAGCCCCTGTACAAATCTGAATGGCATAGCCATAATCAGAAGCAACCTGACTAATCCCACGGAGGACCGTAGGGAAGAAGGGGTTTTGGAAGAACACATCACTTTCATCAGGCAAGACAAGGGCAATGACCTGACTGGACTGGCTCACTAAGCTACGAGCATTGAGGTTTGGATGGTAATCTAGTTCTTTCATGGCAGAACGAACCCGTTCTTTAGTGGCTTCACTGATGGTAGATTTATTTTGAATCACTCGTGTAACGGTAGATGGTGCAACGCCGGCAAGTTTGGCTACATCTTTGATGGTGACACGCATAAAGGACCTCCCTAAGGTTTGTAATCTGGATCCCGGAAATGAGTCTTATAGAAGGCAAGCGCGAGGAACAAGACAAATAGGATATTTTGGATCAAGATGGTTGTAGTAAAGACTTGGTGGAACAATAAACTGATCAGGACGCTCGCAAGAATAGGCAATCCTAGACAGTTGAGTGTGAAATTGAAGCATTCTTTGAAGGTCTTGAGAGAGAAGAGACGTGACTTCCGTGTCAAGAAGAGGAAGAAGGAAGCTCCAAATACTAAAATAGCAAAATTCACAGCAGATAAGAAACCTGAGAAGAGGACGAGGAAGAGACTAACAGCCAATCGATTGGCCTGGAACCAATCTTTGGAAATGGCCTTAGTGAGTTCCTTTTTGTCCTGGATGCTCTCTTGATTGATGGCTTGGTAAGGAATCGTAGCCAGTTCTTTCTTTTCTTTACTTACAATCAATTGATTTTTATCGAAATAAAGAGTTAATTTTTCTCCTAATTGAGTTCCTTCGTGATGGCCTAAGATAACATGACCAGCCTCATTTTTATGAACTCCAAAATGACTGTTATAGACTAGTTCTTGCTGATTGATCTGTATGTTTTCTTTAAAATCCTTCATAACATCGTCTGTTAAGGGATCAAAGACATCACTAACGAAGGTGGTTAAGGGGTAGGTCTGTAGTTCTGCATTTTGAATGGCAACAGGAATGAGGGTCAAGGATAGAAGAAAGAGTGAGGTAAAGACCATTTGGAACCAATTAAGTTGTTTGCGGTTGGCAAATGCTTTTCTTACCTGAAAAAGGCTGGAAAAATAGTTAAATGGATAGGGCATGAAGAGACCTTTCTAATCTCCGGGATGGATTTCCCTTGTATGGAGAGCATAACAAGATTTTATCCTTAACCAAAGATGGGAGAGAAACTGGTAGCAAATCAATCAACTTGCTACCCTTGTCCCACTCCCATCCTTTCCTTAAAGATAAAATTAATGTGACTGGGAGAAAAGCACGAGAGGAGATCTTGTCCTTTTCATCATGGCTGGAAGGTTATAGAAAAGTTTATTTTATCCTTTATCCCCACCAGCTGTCAAGCCTGAAACAAAGTTCTTTTGAAGGAAGAAGAACAGAACACAGATTGGAACTGCAATCAGAATCGCACCTGCCGCAAAGAAGGCAATCTTTTGATTTTTTTGGTCGCTGATAAAGGTTTGAAGACCAACAGCTACCGTGTAATTGATTTCATCGCGAAGCAAGAATTTAGACAAGATGTAGTCTCCAAAAGGTCCCATGAAGGCCCAAAGAGCTTGTACCGCAATCATTGGGCGAACCAATGGAAGGACGATTTGCCAGAAGCGACGGAAGTGTCCAGCACCATCCAATTTTGCAGATTCATCAAGTGAAATTGGGACTGTATCGAAGTAACCCTTCATCAACCAAGCGTTCATTGGGATTCCTCCACCGACATAGAGGAAGATGAGGAACCAGCTGTGGTTCAAGGCATTCAACATCAAGGCCATAACGAAGAAGGCAGTCAAAGCAGCCATGGTAGGCACCATTTGGATAATCAAGAAGAAGACCAAACTTTGCTTACGAGCCAAGAAGTTGTAGCGGCTGTATGCATATCCTGCCAAGGTAATGATGGATGTTTGAGCGACCATGGTAATAATGGCGATGATCAAGGTGTTGAGATACCAGGTACCATATAAGGTGTCCGTAAAGAGTTTTTGGAAGTTATCAAAGCTGAGACTGCCACTGAAATCAAGCGTAAAGGCACTGACATTACCAGTTTTGAAGGCTGAAAGAACCGTGATCAACAATGGATAGATGATGATGATGGAAAGGACAACCAAGTAGAGGTAAGTCAAGAAATGATTAAGGCGGCGTTTAAATTGAACTGAATTTTTCATTTTACACATCCTCCATATCAAATGCGTGCAGTTTCTTGAAGGCAATCATCGAGATCGAGATGACAATCAAAGAGATGATCAACGTAACCGCAGCAGCCATTGAGTATTGAGGTGATGAGTTCGTTGTCAATTTATAGATCCAAGAAATCAAGATATCTGTCGAACCAGCATTACCACCAACAGATCCAGGTCCACCATCGTTAAAGAGGTAGATAATGGAGAAGTTGTTAAAGTTGAAGGTGTATTGGCTGATGAGAGTTGGTGCCGCAACCGCCAAAATCATTGGGAAGGTAATGTTGCGGAATTTTTGCCAAGCGTTGGCCCCATCAATATAGGCTGCTTCGTAAAGGTCGTTTGGAATAGATTGCAAGATTCCGAGTGTCAAGACGTAAATGTAAGGGAAGCCGAGCCAACCTTGCATCATAATCAAAGCAATCTTCGTCCAGGTAGGATCAGTTTTCCAAGGAATGAGAACCCCATCCAAGAATGGGAAAATCTTCGCAAAGAGCGGAAGGACTTGCGCATTGATGGCCCCGATACTATCGTTGAACATGTTTGAGAATGTCAAGATCGTAATGAAGGCAGGAACCGCCCAAGGAAGAAGGAAGATAACACCGAAGATGCGTTTTCCTTTAATGAATGGTTGGTTGGCAATAATAGCCGTTAGGATACCAAGAACGATTTGAAGAGTAGAAGCTGCCAAGGCCCAGATCAAGGTCCAGCCCAATACAGATGTAAAGGCAGAACGGAAGGTACTCAAAGTCCACATGTTGGTGAAGTTTTGAAGTCCGATCCAATCAAGGAGCGTAAAACGAGCTGTATGCTTAAAGTCGTAGTTGGTAAAGGCAATCATCAAGGTAACCAAAACAGGGAAGATGATTGCAAAGGTCATGGCAATATAAGAAGGGATGATCAAGAGATATGGGAAGCCATTTTCATAGATAGCATTCACCATCTCTTTTAGGGTCTTCGGCACTCGAATACCGTTATTAATCCGCTTAGCTACAGTACCCGCATCTTTGATATTCAAGGCGTAGAACATCAAATAAACGACGGTGATAATTAAGTGGAAGGCACCACGAATTAAGATAAAAAGAGAATTATCTTTTCCACGGACAGTACCGAGGGTAATTAGTTTAGACAATTCCTCCAAACCAATACCGAAAAAGTATGCGAGAAAGACAAGTGTTACACCAAGGAAGATGTATCCTTTTGCTTTCTGTTTGTTATAGATTTGTCCCAAGCCAGGAATGAGGGATAGCCACATTGCCTTTTTGGGATTTTGTTGTGTTTCCATATCGACTCCTTATAAGTGAGCGACCAGAGGCCACATCACAGCGAAAGGCTGGGAAAGATTCCCAGCCCCTTGGGAACTGTATTACTTGCCACCGAATTTTTGTTCGATAGTTTCTTTGATTAATTTCACAGCATCGTCAGCAGCATCTTTAGAAGATTTCTTACCACTTACAGCGTCGAAGAGCATAGTTGCAGCTGGATCCCAAACAGTACTCATTTCAGAGATGTTTGGCATTGGTTGTGCATTTTCAAACTGTTTAACAACGGCAGTTGTCAATTCATCGTTTTTACCAACAGCGTACTCACGAGCTTCTGTGTTAGCTGGCACTTCGTTTGTCTTATCGTAGAAAGCTTTTTGTTGATCAGTTGAAGTCAAGAAGTCTACAAATTTTTGAGCTGCTTCAGGGTGGTTAGCACCTGCAGGGATAACCCAAGCTTTACCACCACCGAAGGCAGAGTAAGCTTTTCCATTTGGAAGAGTAGGGATAGTTGCTACACCGTAGTTTACTTTTGCTTCTTTCAATGAAGATGCTTTCCATGGACCATCGATGATGGCAGCTGTCTTACCTTCTTGGAATTGAGTTTGGATGAAGTTTGCAGCACCTTTAGTGTCTTGCAATCCTTTAGGCCATTTAGCATACCAAGTTTTCGCGTATTCGATACCATCGATCGCACCTTGGTTGTTCAAACCAACATCTTTTGGATCTGTACCATCTTTACCGAAGACATATCCACCGTTACCTGAAAGAAGTCCATATGCATAGTAGAAGTTTGTCCAGTCAGCAAGGAAGGCAGTGTTTTTACCAGCTTCGCCAGCGAAGTCATACTTGCTGTCTTTTGCCAATTCTTCAAGTTCACCAAATGTTTTTGGAGCTTCTTGCATGAGGTCTTTGTTGTAGTAAAGAACCAATGTTTCGATAACTGCTGGTGCACCGTATACTTTACCACCGTTTGTTACAAGTGATTCAGTTGTTTTGTCGGTCTTGCTGTCTTTGTTCAATTTCACTTCAGCCAATTGACCGTCGTTACCAAGACCACCTACGCGGTCGTATGGTGCCATCATAACGTCTGGAGCTTTACCAGATTGGTTGTCAAGAGACAATTTGTCCAATCCACCAAGAGCGTCACCTGTCTTGATCGTTACTTTTGTTCCACTTTCTTTTTCAAAAGCTTTCGCAGCTTCTTCCATGTAAGCTTTGTAACCATTGTCAACGTAGACTGTCAACTCGTTTTCAGAAGCAGCAGAGTCGTCTTTTTTGCCTCCACAAGCTACCAAAAGAAGTGATGCGAATCCAACTGTACCAAGTACAGCAGCGCTTCGAAGAATTGTGCGTTTCATGATTTATTCCTCCTAAAGAATAAAAATAATATTATTAGTTGAAAACGTTTTAGACAAACGTTTTCCTTAACACGAATAGTATATCACAGGAAGAAAACGTTTGCAAGTTCTTTGTGCAAAAAAAAATTAAAAATTTTTTATCTTCTATTAAATACACACAAATAGTTGACAAGAAAATAAGAAAAGGATAAACTAGGCGTGGGGTGAACCTGCAGAAAAAATCATAAAAGTTTAGGAAACCTCTTGCATAAACCACAAGAATACTTTATAATGGACACGTAACGCAAACGTTTTCCTTAAACGTTGCATAAAGATGATCTAGGGTCATTTATAAATAGGTTAAATTTTTTTCTATTTCTGACAATTGCACTATTCCTAACCCTTCTAAAAGTCGGAATGAGAACTGGATTAGAGTAGAAAGTTGGTCTATTTTTCTTCGAAACAAAAAATATTAAACTAAAGGTGGTACCCTCAATGAAAAAACGCCAAAGTGGTGTCTTGATGCACATTTCATCCTTGCCTGGGAAGTATGGAATCGGTTCGTTTGGTCAAGCAGCTTACGATTTTGTCGATTTCCTTGTTCGGACTAAGCAACGGTATTGGCAAATTTTGCCTCTCGGAACAACCAGTTATGGAGATTCTCCTTATCAATCCTTCTCGGCTTTTGCAGGCAACACCCACTTTATTGACTTCGATCTCTTGATCGATCAAGGGCTCTTGGATGCATCCGATGTCGAAGGTGTTGATTTTGGTCAAGACCCAACAGAAGTAGACTATGCGAAGATCTTCGAACAACGTCGTCCTCTTCTAGAAAAAGCGGTTAAAGCTTTTATTGAAAACGGTGATTGGGATGACTTCAGCCGTTTTGCTGAAGAAAATGCAGCTTGGTTGGAATTATTTGCTGAATACATGGCTATTAAAGAGCACTTTGAATTAAAAGCATGGACAGAATGGCCAGACGCTGCGATTCGTGCACGCCAACCAGAAGCCCTTACTTCATATCGCGCTCAATTGGAAGACAAATTGACTTACCATCGAGTAACACAGTATTTCTTCTTCAAACAATGGTTGAAATTGAAAGCATACGCTAACGACAACCATATTGAGATCGTAGGTGATATGCCAATCTACGTAGCGGAAGATTCAAGCGATATGTGGGCAAATCCTCATCTCTTTAAAACAGATGAAAATGGAAAAGCAACCTGCATCGCAGGATGCCCACCAGATGAGTTCTCAGCAACTGGTCAGCTTTGGGGCAACCCAATCTATGACTGGGAAGCAATGGACAAAGATGGTTACAAATGGTGGATTGAACGCTTGCGTGAGAGCTTCAAGATCTACGACATCGTGCGGATTGACCACTTCCGTGGCTTCGAGTCTTACTGGGAAATCCCAGCTGGTTCTGATACAGCAGCACCAGGTAAATGGGTTAAAGGTCCTGGCTACAAACTCTTTGCCGCAGTGAAAGAAGAACTTGGTGATTTGAACATCATCGCAGAAGACCTTGGCTTCATGACTGACGAAGTCATTGAGCTTCGTGAGCGCACAAGCTTCCCAGGCATGAAGATCCTTCAATTTGCCTTCAATCCTGACGATGAAAGTATCGACAGCCCTCACTTGGCACCAAACAACTCAGTTATGTATACAGGAACACACGATAATAACACTGTTCTTGGGTGGTATCGCAATGAAATTGACGATCCAACTCGTGAGTACCTTGCTCGTTACACCAACCGTAAAGAATACGAATCTGTTCCACATGCGATGCTTCGTACCGTCTTTGCTTCAGTCAGCTTTATGGCCATCGCTACCATGCAAGATTTGTTAGAGTTGGATGGCTCAGCTCGTATGAACTTCCCATCTACCCTTGGTGGCAACTGGGCATGGCGGATGACAGCGGATCAATTGACTCCTGCTGTCGAGCAAGAATTGCTTGATTTCACAACCATCTATCGTCGTGAAAATACTGACTTGGTGAAAGAAGAAGCGAAAAAAGCAGAAAAATAATCTTTCCCCCTATCTAATCAAAACACAAGGAGACACTTAACCATGGAATCATTACAAAAATATGTGATTGATCATTATCAAAAAACAATTGCAGAATGTTCAAACGAAGAATTGTACATTGCTTTGCTTAATTACACCAAGCAAGCAAGTGCCCAAAAGAAATTAAATACTGGTAAGAAAAAAGTTTACTATATCTCAGCTGAGTTCTTGATTGGTAAACTCTTGTCAAACAACTTGATCAACTTGGGTCTGTACGATGATGTCAAAAAAGAATTGGCTGATGCTGGCAAAGACTTGATCGAAGTTGAAGAAGTGGAATTGGAACCATCACTTGGTAACGGTGGTTTGGGACGCTTGGCAGCCTGCTTTATCGACTCTATCTCAAGCCTTGGTTTGACAGGGGATGGGGTTGGTTTGAACTACCACTTTGGTTTGTTCCAACAAGTTCTTAAAAACAACCAACAAGAAACGATTCCAAATGCGTGGTTGACTGACCAAAGCTGGCTCGTTCGTTCAAGCCGTAGCTACCAAGTGCCATTTGCACACTTTACATTGACTTCTACGCTTTATGATATCGATGTACCTGGTTACAAGATCGAAACCAAGAACCGCTTGCGCTTGTTTGACTTGGATTCAGTTGATTCATCCATCATTGAAGATGGTATCAACTTTGACAAGACAGATATCGCTCGCAACTTGACTCTTTTCCTTTACCCAGATGATAGTAACCGTCAAGGGGAATTGCTCCGTATTTTCCAACAATACTTCATGGTTTCAAACGGTGCACAATTGATCCTCGACGAAGCGATCGAAAAAGGAAGCAACTTGCATGACCTTGCTGACTACGCAGTTGTACAAATCAATGATACTCACCCATCTATGGTCATTCCTGAGTTGATCCGTCTCTTGACTGAACGCGGTATCGAAATGGATGAAGCTATCTCTATCGTTCGTAGCATGACCGCTTACACTAACCACACAATCCTTGCAGAAGCCCTTGAAAAATGGCCACTTGAATTCTTGCAAGAAGTGGTTCCTCACTTGGTACCAATCATTGAAGAATTGGACCGTCGTGTTCGTGCTGAACACAAAGATCCAGCTGTTCAAATCATTGATGAACACGATCGTGTCCACATGGCCCACATGGATATCCACTATGGATACAGTGTAAACGGGGTTGCAGCTCTTCACACTGAAATCTTGAAGAACTCAGAGTTGAAGGCCTTCTACGACCTTTACCCAGAAAAATTCAACAACAAAACAAACGGAATTACCTTCCGTCGTTGGCTTATGCATGCCAACCCAAGCTTGTCTCACTACTTGGATGAGATCCTTGGACGTGACTGGCACCATGATGCTTCTAAGTTGGAAGACCTTCTCTCATACGAAGATAAAGCTGCTGTCAAAGAAAAATTGGAAAACATCAAAGCCCACAACAAACGTAAATTGGCTCGTCACTTGAAAGATCACCAAGGTGTGGAAATCAATCCAAATTCTATCTTTGATATCCAAATCAAACGTCTTCACGAGTACAAACGTCAACAAATGAACGCTTTGTATGTCATCCACAAATACTTGGACATCAAGGCTGGTAATATCCCTGCTCGTCCAATCACAGTCTTCTTTGGTGGTAAAGCAGCTCCTGCCTACACCATCGCTCAAGATATCATCCACTTGATCCTTTGCTTGTCAGAAGTCATTGCAAACGACCCAGCAGTAGCTCCACACTTGCAAGTAGTGATGGTTGAAAACTACAACGTGACTGCAGCAAGCTTCTTGATCCCAGCATGTGATATCTCAGAACAAATCTCATTGGCTTCTAAAGAAGCTTCAGGTACTGGTAACATGAAATTCATGTTGAACGGCGCTTTGACGCTTGGTACTATGGACGGAGCTAACGTGGAAATCGCTGAGTTGGTTGGAGACGAAAACATCTATATCTTCGGTGAAGATTCAGAAACTGTTATCGACCTTTACGCAAAATCAGCATACAAATCAAGCGAATTCTACGCTCGTGAAGCGATCAAACCATTGGTTGACTTTATCATCAGCGACGCTGTTCTTGCAGTTGGTAACCAAGAACGTTTGTCTCGTCTTCACAATGAGTTGATCAACAAAGACTGGTTCATGACCCTTCTTGACTTGGAAGACTACATCAAAGTCAAAGAGCAAATGTTGGCTGACTACGAAGACCGTGACGCATGGTTGGATAAAGTCATCGTCAACATTGCCAAAGCAGGATTCTTCTCATCTGACCGTACCATCGCTCAGTACAACGAAGATATCTGGCACTTGAACTAATTTGTTTTCGACATTCTAGAAGCAATATACTTAGAAAGAAGAGCTCCTTTTGAATCATATCCTGATTTAGAGGGAGCTTTTTTAGAACAGGATCGCTGGGAAAATCTAAACTTGCGCTTCCCTAAGGTTCACGTTATAATAAATACTATGGATATTAGAAACGAGGAAATACAATGAAGAAAAATCCAATTTATATGTATGTCTTGCTAGCTCTATCAGCGATGGGAACTCTATTAACTGCTCAGTCCTTCTTTGGATTGGCTAAAGTGGAGCTCACAGATGAAATGGCAGCTTCTTTGAACTTAACCACTGCTCTTGAACGGGAAGAATACAAAGCCTTCCTTGAGAAATTAATCGTAGCCTTACGCGGACCGATTGCTTGGTTGTTGCTATCTCTTTTGATTGGGGGCTTGATTGCAGTTGCCTATTTCTTCCTGTCTAAAAAGGATATTGTTAAGGCGACCTATGCCTATATGGGACAGATTGGTGCCTTTGTCTTAATGAGCTTGCATAATTTCTTGTCTTATCGTTCTTCTATGTCTGTGATCACGTCAGACAAATTGCGGACCTTGTTGCAGGCTTCTAGCTTATATGCACTTGTCTTGAGTGTGGTTGTAGCCCTTGTTTACTTGGGAATCCTCCTCTACAAATTGAAAAATAGACCAGCTAGCGACCTTCAAGCTTAGATCATAGCATTAAAAAACTCCTCAAGTCTGGAACAAAGAAGAGGAGCTGGTCTGATTGGAGAAGAAAATGAAAGTATGTTTTGTCTATATCAGTTTAAGTGGCAATACTGAAAGTTTTGTTCGTCGTCTCAGTGATTATCTATGGGAGCAGTACCCTGACTTGGTCATTGAAAAAATCCATGTCAAAGACCTAGTCAAAGAAGGGAAGCCCTTCTTTGAAGTTGATACACCTTTTATCGCCTTTTTGCCGACCTACCTAGAAGGAGGAAATGGTGTTGATAATGGAGATGTGGAAATTTTAACGACCGATGTAGCAGACTTTATCGCCTATGGAGACAATGCCACTAAATGCTTGGGAGTTGTAGGATCAGGAAATCGCAACTTCAACAATCAATATTGCCTAACGGCCAAGCAGTACAGCCAACGCTTTGGTTTCCCTATGCTAGCAGACTTTGAGATGAGAGGAATGCTAGGGGATATCAAAAAAGTAGCGGCCATTGTAGAAGATTTGTATCGTCTTTAAAACAAAAGAGGCTGGGACAAAAGTCCTAGCCTCTCAATTGTCTTTGGATTATCGAGCAAGACGCAGTGGTTGAGTGGGCTCTACCACGCTGATTTCATCAGCTTTTACAGCCCTACTCAACT
>NZ_JWAK01000044.1:0-40872 GCF_001069335.1 Streptococcus sp. 1171_SSPC | reverse complement strand
ACGACGAAATCGAATTCTAACGAATTACCGATTTCTGTCCCACTCTCTTATTTGTTGCGGTTGAAGAGAGTGGGGTCATATTTTGTATGACTCCTCTTTTAGGGCTTATTTTAATTGATCTGTGATTTCTTTTGAGAGCAAGAGGCCGAGGCGATAGTCCTTATTGATGGCGTGGATGACATCGTTGATGTTTTCCGTCGTTTGGATTTGTTCCTTGATGCTTGCTTTGAAGGCTTCATCTTTTAAGAGTTGCTCTTGTAAAATCTTTTGCAGTTTTTCTCTCTCGTATTTATTGATTAAAAAGAGAATAAGCAGACTAACTAAAATAAGAATATAAACAGTTTGATTCATGGGGTTCTCCAGAGGGTAAGATAATGGATAAAGGGAAGCGATAATCCCTAAAAATATAGGTGTGTTTAACATAAGAAAAGGAGTGAGATGGAACTAAATAAGATTTATTTAGCGATTCCTCTCACTCCTAAAAGAGATGGTTTCCTATCAAAAAGTAAGGAAGATATTACATTTTCTCAGGTGCTTCGACACCCAATAGACGAAGCGCTTCTTTCAAGACTACTGCTGTTGAGTAGCTAAGAGCAAGGCGGCTATCGCGTTCTGGGCTTTCATCCAAGATACGAGTGTGAGCATAGTACTTGTTGAAGGCTTGAGCCAAGTTGATGGCATATTTTGCAATCAAGGATGGATCATAGTTTTCAGCAGCACGTTTCACGACACGAGCAAAGTCTTGGAGAAGTTTGATGATTTCCCAGCTTTCAGGATCGCTCAAGCTGTATGTTGCATCTGCAGATGGTGTGAAGTTGGCTTTGCGAAGGATGGATTGGATACGTGCGTATGCGTATTGAACGTACGGTCCAGTTTCTCCTTCGAAGGATACCATGGCTTCAAGGTCAAAGTCATACCCGTTGCGACGGTCTGTCTTCAAGTCGTAGAACTTAACGGCACCAACACCGACTGCATGTGCCACTTCTTCCTTGTTTTCAAGTTCAGGGTTCTTTTCTTCGATCTGCGCTTTGGCACGAGAGATCGCTTCTTGAAGGGTTGGTTCGAGCAGGATGATATTTCCTTTACGAGTTGACAATTTTTGGCGATTCTTTGTGACCAAACCAAAGTCAACGTGGATCATATCGTCGCTCCAGTCAAATCCCATTTTCTTCAAAACAGCTTTCAACTGACGGAAGTGGTTGGATTGTTCTTGACCGACAGCATAGATGTTTTTCACAAAGTTGTAAGTCCGTGCACGGTAGATAGCGGTTGCGATATCACGCGTGATGTAAAGAGTGGCACCGTCTGATTTCTTAATCATAGCTGGTGGAAGGTTGACATCATCCAACTCAACGATGCTAGCTCCCTTAGACTCTTTCAATAAGCCTTTTTCTTCAAGGATTTGGACAGCTTCATCCATCTTGTCATTGTAGAAAGCTTCTCCGTTTAAGCTGTCAAATTCAACACCGAGGAGTTTGTAGATACGGTTGAATTCTACCAAGCTCTCGTCACGGAACCATTGCCACAATTCAGTTGCTTCTGGATCTCCATCTTCCAATTTCTTGAACCAGAGACGTCCTTCCTCATCCAAAGCAGGATCGTTTTCAATTTCGGCATTGATGCGGACATAGAGTTTCAACAATTCATCGATTGGATTGGCTTCGACAGCTTCCTTGCTACCCCATTTTTTATAAGCGACCATCAAGAGACCAAATTGTTTACCCCAGTCTCCCAAGTGGTTGATTTTAATGGTGTTGTAGCCCATTTTGCGGAAGATATTTGAAAGAGCATCTCCGATAACGGTTGAGCGCAAATGACCAACTGAGAAAGGTTTTGCAATATTTGGACTAGAAAGGTCGATGGTAATATTTCCTCCATGTCCTTCATCTTGCTGACCGTAGTCTGCACCTGCTTGGATAACCGCTTTGATGACTTGATCAGAGATTTGTGATTTATCTAAGAAGAAGTTTACGTAAGGACCAGTTGCAACGACTTTTTCAAAGTGAGAGGCATCGATTTTTTCCGCAATATCAGCAGCAATCGCTTGAGGAGCTTTGCGTTCGATTTTAGCCAAAGAAAAGGCAGGAAAGGCGATATCTCCGAGGTCTGAAGATTTTGGTTGCTCTAGTAAATTTAAGATAGTTTCTTGGTCTAAGCCTTCAATGACTTTTGCCAATTCACTTGCAATAAGTTCTTTATGATTCATAGTAGCTCCTTTGGTCTTTTGTTACTATTCTATCACAAAATTCGGCCTTTCTTCAAACTTTTTGGTATAATCAAAGTATAATTATTCAAAAGTGGAGCAAAAATGAAAAAAGATGAACGTCAGCTTTTGATTCGAGAAATTATTCAACATGAGAAGTTATCGACGCAAAAAGACATTCAAGACCGCCTAGATCAAAGAGGGGCGGGAGTGACCCAGACAACCTTATCCAGAGACCTACGAGAAATCGGCCTGATCAAGGTAAAAGAAAAGGGTGGCCTCTATTATAAATTAGCAGACGAACCGAATCGAACAGATATTTTTAGACTGATTGCTCAATATGCACAAGTGGTCTCGAGAGCGGAGTTCACACTGGTTGTTCGGACGGAGCTGGGAGAAGCGGCTATTTTAGCCAACGCAGTCGATGAGATCTTGGATGATCAAATCCTTGGCACCGTCGCAGGGGCCAATACCCTCTTAATTGTTTGCAAGGATCAAGAAGTAGCACAAACAGTCCAGCAGACCATTCTCCAACATTCTAGTCACTAGTCAAGGGCGAGGGACCAGTCCAGAAAGGGATCGGCCCTCCTTTTATGTCAGTTTAGAGTTGGAGTAAGCACTCAGAATGAATACAATGATATAGAAAAGGAACGATATGGCAGCAGAAAAAATATCACCTGGCATGCAGCAATACCTAGATATCAAAAAAGACTATCCGGATGCTTTTTTGCTCTTTCGGATGGGGGATTTTTACGAGCTCTTTTATGAAGATGCCGTCAATGCAGCACAGATTTTAGAGATTTCTTTGACCTCTCGGAATAAAAATGCAGAAAATCCGATTCCCATGGCTGGAGTTCCCTATCATTCGGCCCAGCAGTACATCGATGTCTTGATCGAAAAAGGCTATAAGGTGGCTATTGCAGAGCAGATGGAAGATCCCAAGCAAGCCGTCGGTGTGGTCAAACGGGAAGTGGTCCAAGTCATTACTCCGGGGACCGTTGTCGATTCGACCAAGCCAGACAGCGCCAACAACTTCCTGGTAGCCTTTTCTCATGATGAGACGGACTATGGCCTTGCCTATATGGACCTAGTGACCGGGGAGTTTCAGGTCACTAGTCTGAATGATTTTGCCATGGTCTGTGGGGAGATCCGCAACCTACGGGCGCGGGAGATTGTCCTGACCTACTCCTTGTCAGAAATGGAAGAAAGAGTCCTTCTTGGCCAAATGAACCTCTTGCTCTCCCCTATTTCAGAAGTGGCGGAGGATGTCCAACTTTTAGGGGCTGAATTGACTCATTTGGAGAGAATAGCGGCAGGAGGCCTGCTCCAATATGTCCAGGAAACCCAGAAGCGGGAACTCCACCATATCAAGCCTGCCCATCACTATGAAGTCCGTGATTTCTTGCAGATGGATTATGCGACCAAGGCGAGTTTGGACTTGACAGAAAATGCTCGGACTGGCAAAAAACATGGCAGTCTCTACTGGCTCTTAGATGAAAGCAAGACAGCTATGGGAGGCCGTCTCTTGCGGGCTTGGATCCAGAAGCCTTTGATGGATCGCCATCGGATCGAAGAACGCCAAGAGATTATCCAAGTCTTCTTGGATCATTTCTTTGAGCGAAGTGATCTGGCAGATCGTCTCAAGGGTGTCTATGACATCGAGCGTTTGGCCAGTCGGGTTTCCTTTGGTAAGACCACTCCCAAGGACCTCTTGCAGTTGGGCGAAACCCTGCGCCATGTACCCTTGATCAAATCGCTCTTGGTCGAGATGGGAGAGTCGGTGCTAGACCTCCTCGTCGCCCAGTTAGATGAGCTGCCAGAGCTTTGCCGTCTTATCGAGGCAGCGATTGACCCGGATGCCCCTATCGTTCTGACAGAAGGCAATATCATCCGTACCGGCTTTGACCCAACTCTGGATCAGTACCGTGTCGTCCTCCGGGAAGGGACCGGCTGGATTGCAGAGATCGAAGCCAAAGAACGGGAAGCCAGTGGCATCACCGGACTTAAAATTGACTACAATAAAAAAGATGGCTATTATTTCCATGTGACCAATTCCCAATTATCCCGTGTACCAGCTCATTTCTTCCGCAAGGCAACCTTGAAAAATTCTGAGCGCTTTGGGACAGAGGAACTGGCTCGGATTGAAGGGGAGATGCTAGAAGCTCGGGAACAGTCGACTAGCCTAGAGTATGCGATTTTCCTACGGATCAGAGAGGAAGTCGGCAAGTACATCCAGCGCCTGCAGTCCCTAGCCCAAGCTCTAGCAACGGTGGACGTCTTGCAAGGGTTGGCCTGTGTAGCTGAAAGACAACAACTGACCCGGCCAGTCTTTCAAGAGGCGCGTGATATCCGGATTGAGAAGGGGCGTCACCCAGTTGTTGAGAAGGTGATGGGGGTTCAAAGCTACATCCCCAACAGCATTTCCATGGATGAGACCTGTGATATCCAGTTGATTACGGGGCCCAATATGAGCGGGAAGTCCACCTATATGCGCCAGTTGGCCATCATTGTCATTATGGCTCAGCTTGGCTCCTTTGTACCGGCTCAGGCGGCGACCCTCCCTCTCTTTGATGCTATTTATACCCGGATTGGGGCTGCAGATGACTTGGTGTCCGGCCAATCGACCTTTATGGTTGAGATGATGGAGGCCAACAATGCCATTCGCCAAGCGACTCCGGCTTCTCTTATCTTGTTTGATGAGTTGGGACGGGGGACGGCGACCTATGATGGGATGGCTCTGGCTCAAGCCATCATCGAATACATCCATGACCGGACAGGGGCCAAAACGCTCTTTGCCACCCACTACCATGAGTTGACCGATCTGGAGCAGACCCTATCTCGCTTGCGCAATGTCCACGTCGCAACCTTGGAGAAGGATGGCCAAGTGACCTTCTTGCACCGGATTGAAGAGGGACCAGCGGATAAATCCTATGGGATCCATGTGGCCAAGATTGCAGGCCTGCCAAGCGATCTCTTGCAGCGGGCGGATGCTATCTTGAGCCAACTAGAAGGCCAAAGCCAAGAAGTGCCGATGGCACACCCAACACAAGAATCCTCTCCACAGGTCGGAGAACAGATGTCCTTGTTTGAAGCAACTTCCTCCCACCCTGTCTTAGAAGAGTTGAAGAATCTCGATATCTACAACATGACCCCGATGGAAGTCATGATGACAGTTGCTGAGATGAAAAAGAGAATCTAAAAAATAGAGCTTGATGAATTGGTCAAGCTCTATTTTGTATAAATTCTTGTAACCGCTTAGAATGCTTTTGTTAAAGGGTAAAAATGGATTTACAGAGCTGTGAAAAAGCGGTATAATGAAACCATATCGCCGACACTTTTTGGCGTTAAATGGGAAAATGGAGAAAAAATGAAATGGGTTTTTGCATAAATTGTGGACATGCACTCGCTGAAGGTGCTCATTTTTGTAGTGGTTGTGGTGTAGCAATAGGAGAAGCGCACACGGAATCGGAACAGAGGAAATCAGTCTATGATGGAGAGCTCCATAAGTGTCCAAATTGTGCTGAGATGCTAAACTCCTTTATGTCTTCGTGTCCAAGCTGTGGCTATGAGCTAAGAGGATCAAAGAGCAAGAGCAGAGTGGATGAATTAGCAACCAAATTAGAGTTGGCTGAAAGTGCAGAGCAAAAAATTAGTATCATTCGAAATTTCTATATTCCAAATACAAAAGAAGATATATACGAATTTGTCATTCTAGCGATTTCAAATATGAATTCGTATGATTATGATTATGAAGCTTGGGATGCAAAGCTACAACAAGCTTATCAGAAGGCAACACTTTCCTTTGGGAATACTCAAGAATTTCACTATATTCATCAGTTGTACACTCAGACTCAAAAACATAAAAAACAAAAAGTTTTGGTTGCAACTGTTAAGAATTCCAAAAAATTGCAATTCCTTATAACTTTTACTATCGGAGTAATTTTAGGTTTAATAGCAAAGCTATTGGAAAATGCATTGGGTGAAGGGAATGCTCTTGTACTTATTTTTTCAATACCTGCAATGTTTTTAATAATTGGGTCGTTTCTACTTCTTCCTTGGAGAAAAAGAAAATAAACAACATGTTTAAATATTGAAAAGTTATAGGAGAAGGGTATGAAAGTATTTGGTATGAATAAAACAGGCGGTTTCATGGATGAAATCCGTTGTGATGAACCGTCATATTTGATATGGAAATGGCATCCTAGAGGTGTTCCACAAGGTGCAGGCGATCGAGAAAATGCTATCCGCTGGGGGTCCTCGTTACGTGTTAAAGATGGAGAAGTTGCCGTCTTTGTATATAAGCAAAAAGACGGGACGATACAAGATTATATTTTAGGTCCTTATGACCAGACTATTAAGACATCGAACTTTCCCGTTTTAGCAAGCATAGTAGGTGCGGCTTATGACGGTGGGACACCCTTCCAAGCAGAAGTTTATTTCATCAATCTTGCGCAACTTATCCAAGTGAAATTTGCAGTGCCATTTTTTGATGTCTATGATCCAAGGTTTTTAGATTTTGGTGTTCCTGTTGCAGTTCGAGGAACAATTAGCTTTAAAATTTCTGATTATAAGGAATTTATCAAGCTCCATCGACTTCAAACATTTAATCTTAATGATTTTCAAAAACAAATTAAGGATGCAGTAGCTCGATATACTAAAAATATTGTTGCGAATGCTCCTGCGGAACATAACATTCCTGTCATTAAACTTGAGAATAAAATTGCTGTAATAAATGATGCTCTTGAAAGTGATGTCATAGATAGATTGGAAGCTACTTTTGGTGTCACTGTTTCAAATGTTGATATTGCGTCAATAGAAGTTGATAAGGCAAGTGAAGGTTATCGACAGCTTATTTCCGTTACTAAAGATGTCACAACGGCTAAAATCGAAGCTGAGACAACTGATTATGTTGAGCGAATTCGTATTCAGCGTGAAGAAGGGCAATATGCACAGCATAAACAGACGCAGTCTTCAAATTTAGGTGCCTTCCAAATTGAGAAACAAACAGAGGTTGGTATTGCTGGCGCTGAAGCATTAGGACAAATGGGCTCTGCTGGTTCAGGTACTGTTTCTTTGGGAGGAGATGCAGGTTTTAATCCTGCTGCAATGATGGCAGGTATGGCGGTTGGTGGTGCTGTAGGCCAGAATATTGCCGGAACGATGAATAATATGATGGCTAATACGCAGCCACAGATGGGAATGACACCGCCACCCCTACCTACAACCGCCTATCACATAGCTGTTAATGGACAAACATCTGGACCTTTTGATAAGAATGCTTTGACGCAAATGGCTCTATCAGGGCAGTTGTTACCTTCAAGTCTAGTCTGGAAACAAGGAATGCCAGAATGGATGAAAGCAGACTCCGTAGATGATTTGAAAGATTTATTTATGCCACCAATTCCTCCAGTAAAGTAAGCATAGGAGAATGTAGATAAACTATTTTTCGTAACAGAATAAAGTCATTCTGTAAAGAAAAATGATTTTTAATGATTAGAATCAATTCTGAATATATTAAAACTTTCCGCGGTGAGAAAAGTGCCTGAAACATAGTTGTTTCAGGCACTCGGAATTATTGAGACCTTAGGCTCAATAATTAGTCATGGAACTACGAAGAAGTTCGCTGACGTCCGTCCTCACCTAAGGAAAGTTTTTCAGGATATTTTATCTTCAATCTAAACAGTTCATTTTGAACTGTTTTTTTATATTCCTCAGGCTTTCCCTTGCAACTGTTGGTTGATCTCGTCTACTTTTTTCTTGTAAATGCGATAAGAAACAGCCCAGATAACCAAGTAGACAAGACTAAATTCTATAATGACGGAGATGTAGAAGCTGATTTGGACTGGGAACCAGCCTCCTAGGGTTGCTAAGGGTAGAAAACCAAAGAGCATCAAAAGGTAGTGGCTGAGGGTCGCACGGAGGAGGCTCCAGTCTTTGTTGAACAGGTTTTTTCCTAAGCTGAAGAGCAAGCCGATGCCAGCCCATATAAGGATACAATAGAGCATGACAAGGGATCCATGCACGTCGTGGGCTTGCATCCATTGTCCAACGCCTGAACTTGGACTGAGAGGCATGTAAGTGGAAGGTGAGTTTAGGAAAGAAAAGACGATAGAGAGGGTAAGGCCGATGAAGATGCCTTTAGAGGCATTCGATAGATGAGTCTTTAACATGATAATTTCTCCTTAATAGCTTTTAAATAGCGACGAGACGAATAGGTGATGGTCCCGTTTTTCAGATTGATTTGGACCGATCCGCTGCTGGTAAAATGCAGATGATCGATTTCTTTGGTATTGATAATTTCAGATTGGGAAATTTTTAAAAAGTAGATGGGCAAGTCTTCATAGAGTTGGTAGAGGGGGCCGGTGAGGATGAAGTGGTCATCCTTTGTTTCCCCAACGACTTGACGGTTTTCAATATAGAACCGATGAAACAAGTGAGTCTCTACAAGATAGGTTTCGCCCTCCTTTTTCGCTCGCAAGCGTTCCTTTTGGTCCAATTCCTCAATGAATTGTTGGACTTTCTGGATGCGTTCGCTAGGTTGTGGCGCTGTGATGGCTACGCCTTCTTCTTGAAAATGGGGGTCAATGGTAACTGTTACTTTCATACAAATCCCTTCTAACATATTGACGTCAAGTAAGCGATCCGCTAGCAGGACTTCTTGCTTACAAGTCTATTAAACACTTTTTCAGGCATCAAGACAAGGCTTTTCGCATATTCGGTCAGTTTGTCTGTTTATCTGGTAGAAGACGGTATCTTTAATGGAGCTGGAGCACAAGGTTTTATAAAGGGAGGGCTTCCTTGTAGATATGGTATAATAGTTCTACCTATGCGCGTATAAAACATAAGAGGGGAAGCTATGTCACAGATTATCGAATTACCAGAAATTCTAGCCAATCAGATCGCTGCCGGTGAGGTCATTGAGCGCCCTGCTAGTGTGGTCAAGGAACTGGTTGAAAACTCCATCGATGCGGGAGCTAGTCAGATTGTCGTAGAGATCGAAGAAGCTGGCTTAAAGAGCATTCAAATCACGGATAATGGACAAGGGATTGCCCATGAGGAAGTGGAATTAGCCCTTCGTCGCCATGCCACTAGTAAGATCAAGAGTCAAGCCGACCTCTTTCGCATTCGGACCCTAGGCTTCCGTGGCGAGGCCTTGCCGTCTATTGCCTCTGTCAGTGTCCTGACCATCCTGACAGCTCAGGAAGGAGCTAGTCATGGGACAAAGCTAGAGGCTAAAGGGGGCGAAATCACTTCTCTTGAGCCGGCGACTAGCCCTGTTGGGACAAAAATCACAGTTGAGGACATCTTTTTCAATACACCAGCCCGCCTCAAATATATGAAGAGCCAACAGGCAGAGTTGTCCCATATCGTCGACATTCTCAACCGCCTGAGTCTGGCCCATCCAGAGATTGCCTTTACCTTGATCAATGACGGCCATGAAATGACGCGGACGGCAGGGACGGGGAATCTCCACCAGGCCATCGCAGGAGTCTACGGCCTCGCTACTGCCAAGAAAATGGTTGCCATCGAGACAGGTGATTTGGACTTTGAAGTGTCCGGTTTTGTCTCTTTGCCAGAACTGACCCGGGCCAATCGCAACTACATCAGCCTCTTTATCAATGGTCGTTACATCAAGAATTTCTTGCTCAATCGGGCCATCTTGGATGGCTACGGCAGTAAACTCATGGTCGGACGCTTCCCGATAGCGGTGATTAATATCCAGATTGACCCCTATCTAGCTGATGTCAATGTCCACCCGACCAAGCAAGAGGTGCGTATTTCTAAAGAACGAGAACTAATGGCCTTGATCTCCCAGGCCATTGTCTCCGCTTTGAAAGAGCAAGATCTGATTCCAGATGCTCTGGAAAATCTGGCCAAGTCGACGCTTCGTCGAACAGAAAAGCCAGTTCAGACCAGCCTCCCTCTAAAAGAAAATAGCCTCTATTACGACCGAGACAAGGGAGATTTCTTTGTCCGTCCAGAGGTTGGGGAATCCCAGCCAAGTGGTGAATTGACCCCAGAGCAAACGGTTCTCTTTGCCTCAGAAGAGGGAGATCAGGAGACCAAATCACCAGCCATCAAATTTGCGGAGCGAAAGGCGCCTCAGTATGATCAACTGGACCACCCAGAGTTGGATCTAGCTAGTCTAGACAAGGCTTATGACAAGTTGGAAGGGGAAGAACATTCGACCTTCCCAGAGTTGGAATATTTTGGTCAGATGCATGGGACCTATCTCTTTGCCCAAGGCAATGGGGGTCTTTACATCATTGACCAGCACGCGGCCCAAGAGCGGGTCAAATACGAAGAATACCGGGAGAGCATTGGGGACGTAGACGGCAGTCAGCAACAACTGCTGGTTCCTTATATCTTTGAGTTCCCTGCAGACGATCTGATCCGCTTGCAACAGCGCAAACACCTCCTAGAAGAAGTGGGAGTTTATCTTGAAGAGTACGGAGCCAACCAATTGATCTTGCGGGAGCATCCGATCTGGATGAAGGAAGAAGAGATCGAGTCGGGTATCTACGAAATGTGTGACATGCTCCTTTTGACTAAGGAAGTGTCCATCAAGAAATACCGGGCTGAGTTGGCCATCATGATGTCTTGCAAACGCTCCATCAAGGCCAATCACACACTGGACGATTACTCCGCACGTGATCTCATCTACCAACTGTCCCAATGTGACAACCCTTATAACTGCCCCCACGGCCGTCCCGTCTTGGTTAACTTTACCAAGTCGGATATGGAAAAGATGTTCCGACGCATTCAGGAAAATCACACCAGTTTACGGGAATTGGGCAAGTATTAAACAAACAATAAAGGAAGATTATGTACGAATACATTAAAGGAATTTTAACGAAAATCACTGCCAAATACATCGTGGTAGAAACATCTGGAATCGGCTACCTTTTGCATGTGGCCAATCCCTATGCCTACTCTGGCAAAATGAATCACGAGGTGCACGTCTATCTGCACCAAGTGGTCCGTGAAGATGCTCACCTTCTCTATGGCTTTGCGACCGAAGAAGAGAAACAGCTCTTTTTAAACTTGATCTCAGTCTCTGGGATTGGCCCTGTCTCAGCTCTAGCTATTATCGCTGCAGATGACAATGCAGGCCTTGTCCAAGCCATCGAAAGCAAGAACATCACCTACTTGACCAAGTTTCCGAAGATTGGCAAGAAAACAGCCCAACAGATGGTCTTGGACCTAGAAGGCAAGATCAATCTTGACCTAGAAGATGCACCGGCTCAGTCCAAATCCAAAGTAACAGAAGAAAACCAAGCCTTGGAAGAAGCTATGGAAGCCATGTTAGCCTTGGGCTACAAGGCAACGGAACTCAAGAAAATCAAGAAATTCTTCGAAGGCACGACGGATACAGCAGAGAACTATATCAAGTCTGCCCTTAAGATGTTGGTGAAATAATGGGGATTGCCCGAATCAATCTAGTTGAAGCAAAGAACAGTAGCAACCATGTCAAGATAAAGTTTAAAAATGGGAAGATTGATACACTATGGCTACACTGCACCGTTTTTCCATTGTTTTGTAAAAATTGTCAACAGAGCCAAACAGGATTATTCTTGCATAGCGGTTCTCGCTATGGTCAAGTTGGCTCACTTCCTTGTGAATTTTGTGGTGCGAGTATTGCCATAGTAGATCATGACAATATAGTAGAAAGTATAAAGGTGAATGATGAATCTTGTTCTTTCGAGAAACTCTACCTGTTAGGTGCAGACTATATTGAATGGTTTAAAGAATGGTATGGGATAACAATGGCTCCAGAAAGCTTATTTGAAGGTTGGACTAATTGGGTGTCTGTAGACCAGCTGCGAGAACAGATTGAAACATTAACTGGAATAGAAACAGATGATGGTGTAAGGTATCAAACGGACGAGAGATTTAACCCTCTGCCACCAGATATTAATCGTTGGATTAATTTATTGGATAAGTCTACTGTTCCTTTGCCTGACTACGTTTCAAAGATAGGAGAATAAGATGCCAAAACGTTGTGGCTGGGTTAAAATGAACAACCCGCTTTATGTAGCCTACCATGATGAGGAATGGGGACAGCCTCTCCATGAAGACCAAGAACTTTTTGAGTTGCTCTGTATGGAGACCTATCAGGCTGGATTATCTTGGGAAACGGTACTCAATAAGCGGCAGGCTTTCCGAGAGTCTTTTCATGGCTATCACCTTCAAAGTGTCGCGGAGATGACGGATGAGAAGCTGGAAGCTCTGTTAGATAATCCAGCAATTATCCGCAATCGAGCCAAGATCTTTGCGACACGGGCCAATGCTCAAGCCTTTTTGCAAGTCCAGGAAGAATTTGGATCATTTGATGCCTATCTTTGGTCTTTTGTCAATGGGGAAACCATCGTAAATGATGTCCCAGATTACAGTCAAGTACCAGCTAAGACGCCTTTATCTGAGAAATTATCCAAGGATCTCAAAAAGCGGGGTTTTAAGTTCACCGGACCAGTCGCGGTTTTATCCTTTCTACAAGCAGCAGGCCTAGTCAATGATCATGAGAATGATTGTGACTGGAAAAATCCGAATAGCTAATCCATCGTAGAAAATTTTTCTACGATTTTTCTATTTTTGTGTTACAATGAAGAAAAATTACGAATAGTATAAGTGGAGGCGTTATGAAAGCAGAGATCATTGCAGTGGGAACCGAAATTCTCACAGGACAGATTGTCAATACCAATGCGCAATTCTTATCAGAAAAGTTGGCCGGTCTAGGAATCGACGTTTATTTCCAAACTGCAGTTGGAGATAATGCCGATCGTCTCTTATCTGTTCTTGCGATTGCGCGTGATCGAAGTGATCTTGTCATCCTCACGGGAGGCCTCGGACCGACCGAAGACGACCTGACCAAGCAGACCCTAGCCCAGTTTTTAAGTAAAGACCTGACCTTTGATTCCGAAGCAATGGCTAAGTTGGACCGCTTCTTTGCCAGTCGGCCAGACCATGTCCGAACTCCCAACAATCTGAGACAAGCGCAAATAGTGACAGGCTCAACACCGCTCCAAAATCTGACTGGTTTGGCAGTGGGAGGGCTGATTGAAGTAGAGGGCGTTAGCTATGTGGTCTTGCCTGGCCCCCCTAGTGAATTGAAACCCATGGTTACTGATGAGTTAGTGCCTCTGCTAGCCACAGGCGAAAAACTCTACTCACGCGTCTTGCGCTTCTTTGGAATCGGGGAAAGCCAGCTGGTAACCGTTCTAGCCGATGTGATTGATGGCCAGACTGACCCGACGGTGGCTCCTTATGCCAAGACCGGAGAAGTCACCTTGCGCTTGTCGACCAAGGCTGCGTCACAAGAGCAGGCTAATCAGAAATTGGATCAGTTGGAGCAAGTGATCCTTCGTCATGAGACTTTAGATGGTCAAGCCTTGAGCCAGCTCTTCTATGGCTATGGTGATGACAATTCCCTAGCCAAGGTTGCTTTTGAACTCTTACGCGAGAGAGGCTTGACTTTGACCGCAGCAGAGAGCTTGACGGCCGGGATGTTCCAGTCGACTCTGGCTAATTTCTCAGGAGCCTCAGCAGTCTTACCAGGAGGTTTCGTCACCTACAGCATAGAGGAAAAGAGCAAAATGCTCCAAATCCCCCTAGCTGAGTTGCAAGAACATGGAGTGGTCTCTGCCCATACAGCTGAGCGGATGGCAGCGCAAGCCCGTCTCTTAACAGGGGCTGACTATGGAGTCAGTCTGACAGGTGTTGCCGGTCCAGACAGCCTAGAAGATCACCCAGCAGGGACCGTTTTTATTGGAATTGCAGGTCCTAAAGGAGTCCAATCGATCAAGGTCAATATCGCTGGCCGGAGTCGTATGGATGTTCGTAAAGTTGCAGTCCTCCATGCCTTTAATCTGGTACGCCGGACTGTATTATTAGATGAAAATTTGCTATAATGATAAGAAGCTTGTATAGCATTACGCTTTGAATATAGGAGAAAAGAATGGCGAAAAAACAGAAAAAATTAGATGACATCTCTAAGAAATTTGGAGATGAGCGTGAAAAAGCGCTCAATGATGCCCTAAAGTTGATCGAAAAAGACTTTGGTAAAGGATCCATCATGCGTCTGGGCGAACGCGCAGAGCAAAAAGTTCAAGTCATGAGCTCTGGTTCCTTGGCTCTTGACATTGCCTTGGGTGCTGGTGGTTATCCAAAAGGTCGGATCATCGAAATCTATGGTCCAGAATCATCTGGTAAAACAACCGTTGCCCTCCATGCAGTAGCGCAAGCACAGAAAGAAGGAGGCATTGCTGCCTTTATCGATGCCGAGCACGCTTTGGATCCATCTTATGCAGCAGCTCTTGGGGTTAATATTGATGAACTCCTCTTGTCTCAACCAGACTCAGGGGAACAAGGACTTGAAATTGCTGGTAAATTGATCGACTCTGGTGCCGTTGACTTGGTCGTTATCGACTCTGTTGCTGCCTTGGTTCCACGCGCAGAAATCGATGGAGATATCGGTGACAGCCACGTTGGTTTACAAGCGCGGATGATGAGCCAGGCTATGCGTAAGCTTGGAGCTTCAATCAACAAGACCAAGACCATTGCTATCTTTATCAACCAATTGCGTGAAAAAGTTGGGGTCATGTTTGGGAATCCAGAAACCACACCTGGTGGTCGTGCCCTGAAATTCTACGCTTCTGTTCGTCTAGATGTTCGTGGAAATACTCAAATCAAAGGTACTGGGGACCAAAAAGATACCAACGTTGGTAAAGAAACCAAGATCAAGGTTGTGAAGAACAAGGTGGCTCCACCGTTCAAAGAAGCCATGGTTGAAATCATGTATGGAGAAGGAATTTCACGTACAGGCGAATTGCTAAAAATTGCAACAGACCTTGATTTGATCCAAAAAGCAGGGGCTTGGTATTCTTATAACGGTGAGAAGATTGGCCAAGGTTCTGAAAATGCTAAGAAATACTTGGCAGACCATCCAGAAATTTTTGATGAGATTGATCACCAAGTGCGAGTGCGCTTCGGTTTGATCGATGATGGCACTGCTGTAGTTTCACAAGATGAAGTAGCTGAAAGCCCACTTCTTGAAGAAGTAACACTAGATCTTGATGATGCCATTGAGATTGAAGAGTAATTTTTTTCAAAATAGGTCGAAAGACTGATGGTTTTTATGGTATAATATACTACAATGTTATTATCGTGTGGCGAAAGGAGTGCATACATGATTAAAATTTACACAGTTTCAAGTTGCACGAGTTGTAAAAAAGCCAAAACTTGGCTAAATGCTCATCAGTTGATCTATAAAGAACAAAACCTTGGTAAAGAAGGAATTACAAAAGAAGAATTACTCGATATTTTGACCAAAACAGAAAATGGCATTGCAAGTATCGTTTCTTCAAAAAATCGATACGCTAAAAATCTAGGTGTCGATATTGAAGACCTCAGCATGAATGAAGTCATCGATATCATCTTAGAAACACCACGAATCTTGAAAAGTCCTATCCTAGTGGATAACAAGCGGCTTCAAGTTGGTTATAAGGAAGATGATATTCGGGCCTTTTTACCACGTTCTGTACGAAATGTTGAAAATGCGGAGGCTCGCTTAAGAGCAGCCCTATAAGAAACAAGAAGCCAATCGTTTAGCTACTGAGAAGAGTCGAGATGTCAGGATCTCGACTTTTTCTTTTGTATCCGGCCAAAGAATCCACGAAAAAATGCTTGTAAGAATGTTTTTGAGGAGGATTCTATGGTACAATACTTCTGTGGGGAAAATCCCTTTATAGAAGCTTATCAAAGGAGAAAACATGAAAAAGAAGCTTATTTGTTTGGGTGTCTTGCTCCTGACGCTGACAGCTTGTGGACAGAAGAAACATGGGAAAACTGATTCTTCCAATGTCCAAAAATCCAACAGTGCTAAAATTGAATCGTTCAATAAAGAAAATCGAAATCTGTTAGAGAAGGCGGAAGAACAGCAAGTTTTCACTAAACACTTTGTCCTTCCAAAAGATGAAAGTGGTATTCGCCAGGAGCAGACCATCACTTATCAAGGGGAACAATTTCAAAAATTGGTCATGACCAATACCACTCCTGTCAGTGATGAATTGAAAAATGCTATTCAAGAAGTTGGTCTTGAAGAGGCCCAACGATTGATGGTAGAGTCGATGGGTAAGGATGAAAAACTTCAACAGGCGCGGACTCTTCCAGGATTTACCATTGAACTGACTTTGCCAAATGAAAATGAATACCAAACGGTCATCACTTATGATTTCACCCAGTTGGATACTAAAAAAGCGGTCGAGTTAGAGTACTTCAAATCAGCCAATATTGCAGATTTATTGAAACTGACACCAACAGAATATATGAATAATCTACTCCGTAATGGAGCAAAAGAAGAATAAGGAGAAAAAACATGAAAAAATTTCTATTACTAGTCGTTGCTGGATTACTTATCTTGGTAGGTTGTGGGAATTCTCAATCAAAAGGGGGCAAGTCCTTATCGAAAGATAGCGTTATCACTCGGACCTTTAAGCTTGACAGGGATATCAATGAGGCTGACGAGGTAGCCAAACAGGAAATCACAGTGACCGTATCCTACCAAGGAAAAAAATACAAGAAAGTTTCAATCAAACTAGCGACTCATGTGTCGGATGAATTCAAAGATGAAATCAAGAAGTTGATCGATGCTGAGGATGATAAAGAAGGTGCCAAACAAGCCTTGATCGAGGGGTATGAAGGAGAAGGTGGCATTGATGAATTGAGAGACTACGATGGAATCACCGTGACATCAGATTGGACAGGTGAAGCAATGGTCTCTGAGATTGAGATTGATCCTGATAAAGTAGACTTCGATGATATTAAAAGCAGTGAAGACTTGGGAGAAATTTGCAAAATGATCAAAACCTACTCTCCAACACTCTTCATCAAAAATATGGAAAAGAATGGCTTTAAAGAAGTCAAATAAAGCCATTGAAAAATGCAGTAGATCGCTTTCAAAAATAAGTGATAAAAAGTCCAAGAAAGCCCGTAAAATCAATATTTTTCGTTTGAGAAAGTATGGAAATTATGGTATAATAGTATGAATATAAAGAAAGAGGGTGGTATTGTGGGATTTACAGACGAAACAGTACGTTTTAATCTTGACGATTCAAACCGTAAAGAAATTAGTGATACATTAAAGGATGTCTACTTATCTTTGGATGAGAAGGGCTACAATCCAATCAATCAAATCGTAGGTTATGTACTCAGTGGTGATCCTGCTTATGTACCTCGTTATAACAACGCTCGCAACCAAATTCGTAAGTACGAACGAGATGAAATTGTTGAAGAATTGGTTCGTTACTACTTGAAAGGGCAAGGGATCGATCTCTAATGAGAATTATGGGACTAGACGTTGGCTCGAAGACAGTCGGAGTAGCCATCAGTGATCCATTAGGTTTTACTGCTCAAGGTCTGGAGATTATTCAGATTGATGAGGAGAAAGGAGAGTTTGGCTTAGACCGTCTCTCTGAACTGGTGAAGGAATACCGGGTTGATCGTTTTGTCGTTGGTTTGCCGAAAAACATGAACAACACAAGCGGTCCTCGAGTGGAAGCAAGTCAAGCTTATGGGAAGCGCCTTGAAGAGTTGTTCAACTTGCCGGTTGAGTATCAGGACGAGCGTTTGACGACCGTTGCCGCAGAGCGGATGCTGATTGAGCAAGCGGATATCAGCCGAAATAAGCGAAAAAAAGTAATTGATAAATTGGCTGCCCAGTTGATTTTGCAAAATTATTTAGATCGAAAATTTTAGAAAAAAGAGGAAATAAGATGGCACACAATCATGATCATGACCACAACCATGACGAACGCGAATTGATTACATTGGTAGATGAGCAAGGAAACGAAACCTTGTTTGAAATCCTTTTGACCATTGATGGAAAAGAAGAATTTGGTAAAAACTATGTTCTTTTGATTCCTGCAAATGCAGAAGAAGATGAAAACGGTGAAGTAGAAATCCAAGCTTACTCATTTACTGAAAACGAAGACGGAACAGAAGGCGACCTTCAACCAATCCCAGAAGATTCAGATGATGAATGGAACATGATTGAAGAAGTCTTCAACAGCTTTATGGAGGAGTAAAAACATCCAGTGGATGTTTTTAGCCCTGCTTCAAGAAACAAGAAAAAGCAGGAAGTCCGGGGGACGTTTTTAGCCTTGCGCTGGAAATGAAAACCGCAAGTAAGTCTGGGAGACTGTATCACCTCAACTCCTAGAAACTAGAAAGAGTTGAAACATCCAGTGGATGTTTTTAGCCCAGCTTTTAAAAATATTGGAAGTGAAATAAGAAACCAAAGAAATAGCAGAGCGTGAGCCAGCAAGAAGGCTTGATCGCTCTTTTCTTTTAGGAGAAAGAAATGAATCAAATTGAAGAATGGATGAATAGCCGAATTGGACTCAATTTTCGTTCAGGCTTGGGGCGGATGCAACAGGCTGTAAAGCTCTTAGGGGATCCTCATGAAGCTGTTCCGATGATCCATGTGACGGGGACTAACGGGAAGGGCTCAACCATTGCGTTTATGCGCCAACTATTCCAACAGCATGGTCTGAAAGTAGGGACCTTTACTTCTCCACATATCGTTAGTATGCATGATCGGATTTGTATCAATGGGCAACCAATTTCGGATCAAGATCTGATTCGCTTGGGTCAGAGCATCCAAGCGATGGAGTCTCAGCTTCTCGAGACCCACGACCAACTCTCTTACTTTGAGATCATCACCCTCTTGGCCTTTTTGTATTTCCATGAACAAAAAGTAGACCTGGCCTTGATCGAGGTTGGGATCGGAGGCCTCCTTGATACGACCAATGTCATCACAGGAGAGGTAGCAGTGATCACCTCAGTAGGGCTGGATCATCAGGAGACCTTGGGAGGAAGCCTAGAGGCCATTGCTAGGCAAAAAGCTGGAATCTTTAAAGCCGGGAAGCCGGCTGTTATCGGTCCACTGGCTAAAGAGGCTGAGCAAGTCTGCATAGAAAAGGTCCAGGCAATAGGCTGTCCACTGGCTCGCTATGGAGAAGATTTCCAACTGATAAAGGGCGTCTTTCAAGATGCGCACCATCGGTTTGACTCACTGAAAATTGGGCTCAATGGAGCTTATCAGGAAGAGAATGCTGCGGTGGCTCTTGAAGCCTTTCTCCTCTTCATGGAGCAGAGAGGTCTGGCGGTCGATGAAAACGGTGTTCGGGAGGCTTTGCAAGCGACTAGCTGGCCGGGACGTCTGGAGAATTTTGACCAGGGCGTCTATCTAGATGGCGCTCATAACCCCCATGCCATCCATCGCTTGGTCGAATATGCCCGTACCTTTTCAGATAAGCGCGTGAAGATCCTTTTTGGTGCTTTAAAACGCAAGGATTACCAAGGGATGTTGGAGATCTTTGCAAGCGACTTGCCGGAGGCGGACTTGACGGTGACGACCTTTGCTTATGGGGAAGTGGTCCAAGAGGCGGATGGCTTAGGTTATCCTTATGTAGCAGATTTCAGAAATTATTTGCAAGATTTTTATAGCCGACAAGATGGTCAAGAGGTGCTCTTTGTCACCGGTTCTCTTTACTTTATTTCGGAAGTTCGCGCTTATCTATTGGAGCAAGGAAAGAACCCTTTATAGGCGATGGTATTCAACGCTCAATCATAAAGATTGACCAAAAACAGACTCTATCGTATACTAAAGGTGAGCCACAAATAAACGGGGAAGTCCCTTAAAAGGTTGGCGCGAAAGGAGACCATCAATGGCAAAGAAAGTGACTGCTTTATTGGCAACAGCTACAGTCCTCCTACTTGGAGCGTGTTCGAATCAGCAAACACCATCTTCTTCACAGTCTAATATTCAGGTGACTGATTCCGAAGCAAAGACAACAAATACACAAGGAAGTTCTTCTGATGGAAGCTCAAATTCATCTAGTTTAAATACTACAAACACTCAAGTGACTCAAGGTAATATTGATGGAACCTACAAAGGGGTAGATGAAGCGGACCAGATTACCTTAGTTGTCACAGGAAATACAGGAACTTGGACAGCTGTGGAGCCTGACGGAGAACAAGAAATCAAGCCAGTGAAACTAGATGCTGCCAACCAGTCGATTATCATTGGAGATGATGCCTACCGCTATCGACTAGAGGGGCAACAATTGACTCTGGAAGACTTTGACCAAGAGCTCTATGATGATGATACGATTGTTTTGACCAAGCAATAAAATAGCAGAAGTGAGAGTGGGACAGAAATTGGTAATTCGTTAGAATTCGATTTCGTCGTCCCACCTCCGCATAGTTGGGTAGGGCTGTGAAAGCTGATGAAATCAGCGTGGTAGAGCCCACTCAACCACTGCGTCTTGCTCGATAATCCAAAGACAATTGAGAGGCTAGGACTTTTGTCCCAGCCTTTTTTTTCATTTTATCGGGTTTGCGCTCCCTTCTTAGAACTGGTATACTAGTAGGGATTAGAAAAGAAGGAGAACGAGGGTGAGTTTTCGAAAAATTCGATTGTTAATGTCCAAATATGGGTTCAGTATCCTCTTTATGGGGTTTGAACTCTGGTTGTCCTTTGCAGCCTTCTTTTGGCTAAATGAATGGTTCCCCAATTGGATGTCTGTCACCATCATGGTCCTCTTGTATATCTCGACCATTTTGGCGATTGTTAACCGGAATATGCCTCCAGAGAGCAAGGTGACCTGGCTCTTAATTGCCGTCATCCCCGTTTTTGGTTCCCTTCTTTACCTCATGTTTGGGGAGCGGCGTCTGTCCAAAAAAGAAATGGTCCAGTTGGAAAATATGGAATCCATGAATTTCCGTGAGGATAATAGCCACGAGCTTCGCCTCCAGTTGAAAGAAGAGAGTAAGAGCGTCTATGGGATGGTCAAGTCTATTCTATCCATGGACCACAATGCAGACCTGTACAACGGGACGGCTTCGACTTTCTTCCCGCTAGGGGATCAGATGCTCCCGCAATTGTTGGAGGATTTGCGCTCAGCTAAGAAATTTATCTTTCTCGAATTCTACATCATCGAGGAAGGCCTGATGTGGAATAGTATCCTAGATATCCTACTTGAAAAGGTTAAAGAAGGGGTAGAGGTGAAATTGCTCTACGATGATATCGGCTGTATGGCGACCCTGAAGGGGAACTACACCAGACGCTTGCGAAAATTAGGCATTGACGCCCATAAGTTCAACAAGGTGGTGCCACGATTGACGGTGGCTTATAACAATCGAGACCACCGCAAGATCTTGGTCATTGATGGTCAGATTGGCTATACAGGTGGGGTTAACCTAGCGGATGAGTATATCAATCAGATAGAGCGCTTCGGTCATTGGAAGGATAGTGCAGTGCGCTTAGATGGTCGAGCGGTTAAGGCCTTGACGCGGCTCTTTCTCATGAACTGGTACATCAACCAGGGGGAAATTGAAGATTTTGATAAATACCATATGGAAAACCAAGCGGTAGAGGGTGAAGGCTTCTATATTCCCTTTGGTAGCGGCCCTAAACCCATCTACAAGTCCCAAGTTGGTAAGTCTGTTTATCAGAATATCATCAATCAGGCGACGGATTATGTCTACATTACGACCCCTTATCTAATCATTGATTATGATTTGACAGAAGATATTCGAAATGCGGCTCTACGAGGGGTCGATGTACGCATCGTGACTCCTTTCATTCCAGATAAAAAACTGATCCAAATCGTTACACGAGGGGCTTATCCAGACCTCATGGAAGCAGGGGTGAAAATCTATGAATACACTCCAGGCTTTATCCATAGCAAGCAAGTATTGGCCGACGATGAAGTCGCAGTAGTCGGGACCATCAACTTTGACTATCGGAGCCTAGTACACCACTATGAGAATGCTGTCTGGATGTATCGAAGTCCAGAATTGACCAAGATCCGAGCGGACTTTGGAGAGATTTTCTCTGTATCTCAGCAAATCAAGCTAGACACTTTCCGGATTACCTGGTACCAGCATTTGATCAAAGAGATTATGCAGTTGTTTGCACCAATGTTATAGGCGAATTGAGCCCTTCTTAGGGGAAGGAGGGCTTGTTAGTGTGAAGTGTGTAATGAAATATTACAATTTGTTTACATACACTTATCTGAGAATTCTCAAAGGGTAATTTTTGATATAATGAACATAATCTATAAAAAATAAGGAGAACTTATGAAAAAGCTTGTAAAATATGGTGTTTTACCAGCCTGTTTATTGATGTTAGTAGCTTGTTCATCAAAACCAGTTGTTGAAAAACCTCAAACTAAAGAGTATAAAGTAGAACAATCTAGTGAATCAAAAGAAGAAAAGACAAAAAAACAAATTGAAAAAGATGGGGATATTATTCTTCGTGCCATCTTTACAGATCATTCTTCTGGTTTCACAACTTTGATGGGTACATCAGTTGACAAGTGGAAAAAACAAATCACCGAAAAATTTGTCGATGAAAATGCATCAAAATATTTACCAGCAGAAAACTACACACTTGAACTCACAACTGAAACATTCACTCCAGAAAAAATCTTGGAATTGTTTGACCAAGCTCGTTTCAAAGTGTTAGCAACGATCGGTGATGACTATGAAATCACCAAGGTTGAAGACGAAGGAGATATTGCGACGGTTACCTTCAAATCTCGTGCAATTGCAACACGTGACTTGGCTAACTTGATCAACCGCGCAAAATCTAGTCTGTTTGAAAACGGAATTGAAGATGTTAAAAAATTAGAAGACAACACAGATCCAGATCTGGAAAAACGTTTGTCTTTATTGAACAACTTCTTGTTCTACTATGCCTTTGATCGTTTGAACGAAGATTTTGGGTACATCGAACCACGTGAGTACACTTTGGAATTGACAAAAACCAAAGAAGGGCGTTATATCCTTAGTGATGAAAGCTTCCTTGAACTACGTAAGGAAATCTTTGTAAACGAATACTCTGCTGATGGAGCTGAAACTCGTAAAGGAAGCAATTCTTCAAAGAGTGATTCTTCGACTAGCAAGGATTCAGATACAAGTTCAACCTCAAAAGATAAAGTATAAACCTATAAAAAAGGTGAGGAAACTCACCTTTTTTATTTGCTCATTTTTTCTTATGTTACTGTACAGAAAGTTAGGAATAGTATAAAATTAATAGTGGAGAAATGGGCATAGATTCTGATCTGTAGGCCAATTTTATGTTATAATATTTAAGAAAATAGTATGGGGGATAAAATGAATCGAAGTAGAAAAAACAAACATTCAAATAGAACAAGCGGTTGGGATCAGCTACGCATTGTAAATAGTGGTCTCTGGGTTTTAACGCTACTTGTAGCTGGGCTCTTTCTTTATAATGTCTTTAGCTACAATATCCTAGCTTTCCGTTATTTGAATATTCTTGTGACGGTATTGTTAATTGGCGGACTTTTTTTAACCTTGGGTTTGATCCTTGCAGGCAAGGCTAAAAAGACGACGCTATTTTTATTGGTTTTAGGCTTGCTAGGGACCTCCGTGGGGACATTTGTTACCCAGCAATTGGTCGATGTCGCTGGAAATGTGAACCGAAATGCCAACTATACGGAATTTGAAATGGCTGTCTATGTCAAAGCAGATAGTCCAATCCAAGATATCAAAGAAATCAGCAGTGTAGCAGCGCCTACGGGGAATAATAATGCAGATGATCTTCTAGCCTTGGTAGAGGAAGTGAAGAAAACGCGCCAGCATGACTTGACCATCGAAGATGTGGAATCTTACGTGGCAGCCTACCAGGCCCTACAAGAAGATAAGACACAAGCCATTGCTTTGAATAGTACCTTTGAAGATACCATTGCCAGTGTGGATGCTGACTACGCGAAAAAATTAAAGAAAATCTATTCTTACAAGATCCGTCGCCAAGTGGAAACCAAGGCAAAGGCGGATGCCAATGCGGATACCTTTAACATCTATGTCAGTGGGATTGACACCTATGGCCCAGTCACTTCGGTTTCTCGATCTGATGTCAATATTATCATGACGGTCAATCGAAAGACCAAGCAAGTCTTGCTGACCACGACTCCGCGTGACGCCTATGTACCGATCGCAGATGGTGGGAACAACCAAGGGGATAAATTGACCCACGCTGGGATTTACGGAGTAGATGCGTCTATTCATACCTTAGAAAATCTGTACGACATCAAGATTGACTACTATGTCCGCTTGAATTTCACTTCTTTCTTAAAGCTTGTCGACCTCGTCGGAGGGATTGATGTAGAAAATGATCAAGAGTTTACAAGTCTACACGGGAACTACCACTTCCCTGTAGGAAAAGTCCACTTGGATTCGGAACAAGCTCTTGGCTTTGTCCGTGAACGCTACTCTCTCGAAGGTGGAGACAACGACCGTGGGAAGAACCAAGAAAAAGTCATCGCAGCCATTATCCATAAATTAACATCGACCAAAGCATTGAGCAATTACAACGAAATCGTTTCTGGTTTACAAGATTCCTTGCAAACCAATATGCCCTTGCCAACCATTATGAATTTGGTCAATACACAGTTGGAGACTGGTGGAAGCTACAAGGTGACTTCACAAGCTGTCACTGGACAAGGACGAAATGACTTGCCTTCATATGCGATGCCAGGATCTGCTCTTTACATGATGGAGTTGAATGCTGATAGCGTGGCACAAGCCAAAGAAAAGATAAACCAAACCATGGAAGGAAAAAACAATGATTGATATTCATTCACACATTGTCTTTGATGTGGATGATGGACCAAAGACGATTGAGGATAGCAAACTCCTCATCGAGGAAAGCTACCGTCAAGGGGTCCGAACCATCGTTTCGACGTCCCATCGTCGGAAAGGGATGTTTGAAACCCCAGAAGAAAAGATCTATCAAAACTACTTAGCAGTAAAAGAGATGGTGGCGACCTATCTACCGGAAATGACCTTGCATTTTGGAGCAGAAATCTATTATACGCGAGATATTCTTGAAAAACTGGAAGCTGGGACTATTCCAACGCTTGCTGAAACCAGCTTTGCCTTGATCGAGTTTAGTATGGCAACGCCCTACAAGGAGATTCATCAAGCCTTAAGTGCGGTCTTGCGCTTAGGAGTGACTCCGGTAGTTGCCCATATTGAACGGTACCACTGTTTGGAAAAGAATGAAAAACGGGTGCGGGAATTGATCCGAATGGGATGCTATACCCAAATCAATAGTTCGAGTGTGCTCAAGCCTAAATTGTTTGGCGATCGCTACAAGTTCATGAAACATCGTGCCCAATATTTCTTGGACAAGGATTTGGTCCATTTTGTTGCGAGCGATATGCACAATGTCGATCAGCGCCCTCCATACATGGAAAAGGCTTATCAGTTGATTGAAAAACGTTACGGAAGTAACCGAGCGCGTGCCCTCTTTATTGAAAATCAACAAGCATTACTGGATAACGAATTATTTTAACAATCAAGTTCCATCACGGGGATTGAAAAGGAGAAAGTGAATATGAAAAACCAAGAGAGCAAAGAGATCGAATTGGATGTGGTCTCCCTCTTTAAAACCTTATGGCGTCGTAAATTCTCAATTCTGATTACAGCCTTGCTATTTGCGATTGGTGCCCTAGGGTACAGCGCATTTGTGGCGAAGAAAATCTACCAAAGTACCAGTCGTATCTACGTGGTCAGCCGTCAGAACCAAGAAAACAATGCCTTGACCAACCAAGATCTTCAAGCGGGATCCTACTTGGTTAAAGACTATCGCGAGATTATCCTTTCTCAAAATGTCTTGAACCAGGCTATTGAAGAGTTGAAGTTGGAAATGACTCCAGCAGAGCTTGCTAAGAAAGTCTCAGTGGCAGTTCCAGCGGATACTCGGATTTTGTCCATCACAGCCTCAGACCCAGATCCACAAGAAGCAGCTCGTATCGCGAATGGATTGAAAGATGTAGCGGCCGAAAAAATTATCGCTGTAACCAAGGTATCTGACGTGACGACTTTGGATGAGGCTGTCGTACCGCAAAACCCTTCTTCACCAAATATTAAGCGAAATGTTGTCATTGGCTTTGTCCTTGGGGGTGTCTTGATTTCCATCCTGGTGATCTTGTCAGAGGTATTGGATGACCGTGTGAAGAAACCAGAAGATATCGAAGAAGTGATGGGCATCACTCTATTAGGTGTGATCCCTAGTGTGAAGAAACTGTAAGAGGGAGAATTCATGGCAACCTTAGAAATTGTAAAAAGCAAATTAGCAGCGATGACTCAGGCTGAAGAGTATTTTAATGCCTTGAGTACCAATATTCAGTTGAGTGGGACCAATATTAAGGTCGTTGCCATCTCATCTGTGCAACCAAACGAAGGAAAATCAACCATTTCTACGAATTTGGCGACAGCCTTTGCGCGTGCGGGCTATCGTACCTTGTTGATCGATGCGGATATCCGTAACTCGGTCATGACAGGTGTCTTCAAGAGCCAAGGTCGTGTTGCTGGTTTGACAGAAGTACTTTCTGGGAAGAGTGAGATTTCGCAAGCAATTGCGACGACAGATTATCCAAAACTGGATGTGCTCCTGTCAGGGCAGGTTTCTCCAAATCCAACGGGTCTCTTGCAAAGCAAAAATTTTGAGGTCATCATTGAGGCGCTTCGCAATCACTATGACTATATCGTTGTCGACACCCCACCAATTGGGATGGTCATTGATGCGGCGATTATTGCTCAACGCTGTGATGGTAGCTTGATTGTGACAGCAGCAGGAGCTGTTAGTCGCAAGGCCGTTCAAAAGGCCAAAGAGCAACTAGAGCAGACGGGGACACCATTCCTAGGAGTGGTCCTCAATAAATTTGATATTCAATTAGAAAAATATGGTTCCTATGGTAATTACGGGAACTATGGCAATTACGGGAGAAAAAGATAAAGAATAGGATCGGGATATTATGACAGAAGGAAGGGGATTTCACAAATTTGCTTTGGCCTTTGTCCAAAGCTTACCAGTCTTAGTTGTGGCTTATTTGTTTAGTTTTGTGACAGAGACAGAAATCCACTCTAATACAATTTTCTATCTGTATTTATTGCATTTCGTAGCCTTCTACGTCAGCGATTACAACCAAGATTATTTTAAACGTGGGCATCTAGTTGAATTCTTACAAACTTTGAAATACAGCTTGTGCTTCGCGTTAGCCATCAGTTTTTCGAGCTTCTTTTTGGAGGAGAAGTTCTCCCTCTCCCGCCGGGGGATGATTTATTTTCTGTTTCTTCTGACTCTTGTCCTTTATTTAATGAATTACTTCATTAAACGGTATTGGCGTCGCTTCTATTACAGTCTCAAAGGAAGTCACAAGATTCTCTTGATTACAGCGAATTCTCGTCTGGATAAAGTCCTGGATCGACTTCTTTCGTCAAATGATAGCGGTGGGGAAGTGGTCGCGGTGACAGTATTAGACCGGCCAGACTTTCAACACCCCTTTGTTCAGGTTGTTCCAAAGGAAGACCTGTTGGCCTATGCGACCTATGAAGTGGTAGATGAAGTATTTCTCAATCTTCCAAGTGAAGAGTATGAAATTGGGGAGTATGTTTCACAATTTGAGACCATGGGGATCGACGTTACCGTCAACCTCAATGCTTTTGATTTAAACTTTGCCGGCAACAAACGAATTCGCGAAGTAGCTGGCCTCAATGTTGTCACCTTCTCGACCAACTTCTACAAACCTAGCCATGTGACCGCGAAACGTGTAATTGATATATGTGGTTCTTTGGTGGGCTTGCTCCTATGCGGCTTGGTGGCGATTGTATTGGTGCCCTTGATTCGCAAGGATGGAGGACCGGCTATTTTCGCCCAAAAGCGGGTCGGGAAAAATGGCCGCTATTTCAAGTTTTATAAGTTCCGTTCCATGTATGTCGATGCAGAAGAACGGAAAAAAGAATTGATGGATCAAAACACCATGACCGGTGGTATGTTCAAGATGGATAATGATCCTCGGATTACGCCGATTGGTCGCTTTATCCGCAAGACCAGTCTGGATGAGCTGCCACAATTCTTTAATGTCCTAAAAGGTGATATGAGCCTAGTTGGAACCCGTCCTCCAACAGTGGATGAGTATGAGAAGTATACTCCAGAACAAAAACGTCGTTTGAGTTTCAAACCTGGAATTACAGGGCTTTGGCAAGTGAGTGGACGTAGCGAAATTACAGACTTTGATGAAGTGGTTCGCTTAGATGTGTCCTATATCGATGACTGGACCATCTGGTCAGATATTAAAATCTTGCTGAAAACGATCAAAGTTGTATTTAAACGAGATGGAGCGAAGTAGGAAATTCCTGCTTCGTCCTTTCCATGTAAGGAGAAAAATGAAACAGTCAGTTTATATCGTTGGTTCTAAGGGAATTCCAGCGAAATATGGTGGTTTTGAAACTTTTGTCGAAAAGCTGACAGAGTGCCAACAAGATCGAGAGATTCAGTACTATGTGGCATGTATGCGGGAGAATTCTGCAAAATCAGGGATTACTGCAGATACTTTTGAACATAACGGCGCAATTTGCTACAACATTGATGTCCCTAATATCGGTCCTGCACGTGCTATTGCTTATGATATTGCAGCTCTCAATAAAGCTATTGAAATCGCAAAAGAAAACAAGGATCAAGCCCCTATCTTCTATGTTTTGGCATGTCGGATCGGCCCTTTTATCGCTGGTATCAAGAAGAAAATCAAGGCGATCGGAGGGACTCTGATGGTCAATCCGGATGGACATGAATGGCTTCGTGCGAAATGGAGTCTTCCAGTCCGTAAATACTGGAAGTTTTCTGAACAACTCATGGTTAAAAACGCCGATCTTTTGATCTGCGATAGCAAGAATATCGAGGCATATATTCAAAAGGACTACGCTAAGTATCAGCCTAAGACGACCTATATCGCCTATGGAACGGATACAAGCAAGTCTATCCTGAACAAAGAGGACGAGAAAGTACGGACATGGTTTGCAGATAAGCAAGTCTCCGAAGGAAATTACTATCTTGTCGTGGGACGTTTTGTACCTGAAAATAACTATGAAGCCATGATTCGTGGCTTTATGCAGTCTAGTTCCAAAAAAGATTTTGTCTTGATTACCAATGTAGAGCAAAACAAGTTTTATGAGCAGTTGCGTAAAGATACAGGATTTGATCAAGATTCTCGAGTAAAGTTTGTCGGGACGGTCTATGATCAAGAATTGCTCAAATACATTCGTGAGAACGCCTTCGCTTACTTCCATGGTCATGAGGTAGGTGGTACTAATCCATCCCTTCTTGAGGCTCTTGAGTCTACTAAACTCAACCTCTTGTTAGATGTTGGCTTTAACCGTGAAGTCGGTGAAGACGGTGCACTCTATTGGAAGAAAGAACAATTGGCAAGTGTTATTGATCAGACTGAACAATTGGACGCTCAAGCAATCGAAGATCTCAATCAAAAATCAAGTCAACGGATTGCGGAAGCCTTTACTTGGGAAAAGATTGTCACAGACTACGAGAAAGTATTTAAAGGTTAGAAATGCAGAAAATATTATATCTCCATGCTGGTGCCGAAATGTACGGTGCTGATAAAGTGTTGATGGAGCTCATTAAAGGATTGGATAAAGATGCTTTTGAAGCTCATGTCATCTTACCTAATGACGGTGTCTTAGTGGGTGCTTTAGAAGAGGTCGGTGCTAAGGTTAAAGTCATTGATTACCCAATATTACGCCGAAAATATTTTAATCCAAAAGGAATCCTTGAGTACTTTGGCTCTTATAACCGTTACTCCAAACAAATTGCTCAATATGCCAAGGAGAATGGGATTACCCTTGTTCACAACAACACCACAGCGGTTCTTGAAGGAATTTACCTCAAGCGGAAGTTGAAACTTCCTTTGATTTGGCATGTGCATGAAATTATCGTCAAACCAAAAGCCATTTCAGACTTTATCAACTTTTTGATGGGGCGCTATGCCGATACGATTGTGACAGTTTCAAATGCTGTAGCCAACCACGTCAAGCAGTCTCGTTTTGTAAAAGATGATCAAGTTCAAGTCATCTATAATGGTGTTGACAATGCTGTCTATCAGATGATGGATGCCAGTGCTGTCCGTGACCAATTTGGGATCGTGCAGGATGCTTTGGTCATCGGAATGGTTGGTCGAGTGAATGCCTGGAAAGGGCAAGGGGACTTCCTGGAAGCTGTTACTCCAATCTTACAAGCCAATCCCAAATCAGTAGCCTTTTTAGCAGGTAGTGCATTTGAGGGGGAAGAGTGGCGCGTGGATGAGCTGGAAAAAGCTATTTCAGACTCACCAGTAGCTGGGCAAATCAAACGAATTGGCTATTATAGCAAGACGACAGAACTCTATAATATGTTTGATATCTTTGTCTTGCCAAGTACCAATCCAGATCCATTACCAACAGTCGTGCTAGAAGCCATGGCTTGTGGCAAACCAGTAGTCGGTTACCGTCATGGTGGTGTCTGTGAAATGGTTAAAGAAGGCGAAAACGGTCTTCTTGCTACACCGAATCAGCCTGCAGAATTGTCTAAGGCTATCCAAGAATTAGCAGAGAACAGCGAGAAGAGAGAGCGATTTGGTAAGACCTCTGTCCAACGTCAAAAAGAGTTATTTTCGTTGGAGAGTTATATCAAGAATTTCTCAGATTTGTATAAGATATAGAAAATTAAGATTATGAATAAAATAGATTTTGTTGTTATTTGGGTAGACGGTGGGGATCCTGTTTGGCAAGCTAAAAAGGCTGAATACTCTAAGTCAATAGATACTTCAAAAAAAAGTATGAATTCGGTCAAGGCTTATCGTGATTGGGGAACCTTTAAATACTGGTTTAGAGGGGTAGAAAAGTTTGCTCCTTGGGTCAATAAGGTCTATCTCGTTACTGACCAACAAAAACCGTCTTGGTTAAATATTACTAGCGAAAAATTGATTTTAGTCGATCATTCAGATATCATCCGTAAGGAATATCTACCTGTTTTTTCTGCGAATCCTATCGAGAGCAATATCCATCGAATTCCTGGACTCTCTGAACAGTTTGTGTTTTTTAATGATGATGTTTATCTCACAGCTCCAGTTGAACCAACGGATTTCTTCTCAGAAGACGGCTTGCCAAAGTATAATACAGCCTTATCACCGATTGTCCCAGAACGTTACGGTACGGGGCATTTCCAAGTGAACGATATGGAAATTGTAACCAGTTATTTTAGTAGGAACGAGATTCTTAAAAATGGCAAATTTTTATCTTTCAAGCAAGGCTTAAAAAATATCGTTAAGAGCCTACTCTATAGAAATAGTAAATTTATCTGTGGTTTTTGGGAAAATCATTTGACGCATCCCCTCTTAAAGTCGACCATGGAGTTGGTATGGGAGAAAGAAACTGCTATCTTGGAGAAAACATCTGCTAGTCGTTTTAGAAATCCATCTGATACCAATATTTGGCTCTTTAAATACTGGCAGATTGCCAGTGGGAAATATGAAGTTGCTGATCCTAAATTGGGGGGGTTATTTTCTCTAGATCATGCAGGTCCTGATTTTTGGAAACTGTTACATTCCGGAAAATATAGAATTATGTGTATCAATGATGGTTTCAATATTCAAGATGAAGAGAGAGTAATGGTGGACTTTATAAAAGCTATGAATCAACTTTTCCCAGAAAAAAGTTCATTTGAGCTTTAAATATCTAACTGAGTAAGAGAAAGAAAAGAAAATATGATTTCGGTAATTGTACCCATTTACAATGTGGAGACCTATCTTCGCTATGCTATGGAAAGCTTGGTCAATCAAACCTATAAAGATTTTGAAGTAATCTTAGTTAACGATGGCTCCACTGATCATTCCGGGATACTATGCGATCAATATGCAAGAGAGTATACCTGGGTATCGGCCTATCATAAAGAAAATGGTGGTCTGTCTGATGCTAGAAATTATGGTGTAGCTAAAGCTAAAGGGGAGTGGATAGTTTTTTTGGATCCAGATGACTATTTTGAACCTTGTGCCCTTGAGCTTTTGATAAAACTTCAGAAACGTACAGGCGCTCGTATTGTCGCAGGCAAGGGAAAGGACACTTACGATCATGAATCATATCAAAATTACCAAATAAATGAAGAAATGCTAGCGAGAGCTATCCTTCTTTCTTCTGAAGAAACATTGATAGAGATGCTCTATGGTACAATAGCTACTGTCTCTGCCTGGGCGAAACTCTTTCCAAAAGATATCGTAGAAAAACACCCCTATCCAAAAGGAAAAATCTATGAAGACTTATATGTAATCAGTGACTACTTGAAAGAAGTGGAATCGGTTTGCGTTATTGATTTAGGTATCTATCATTATTATCGTAGACCAAACAGTATTACCTTATCAAACTTCAATAGTAAGCACTATGATTTTTATCATTCTATGAACCATTTGGAGGATGTTGTCAAGAAGGACTATTCAGATAATATAAACCTTGACGATGCTGTCATCGCTCGTTTATTCATCGGCAGTCTCCACATTTTCATTTTAATTACGGATTCTTCCAAAGAGGAAATTACTCGAATTCAAAGAAAAATTCGCCCATACCTAGGAAGAGTCTTGAGAAATAAACGAATTAACATGAAAAACAAGGCAATTTATATGATGTTATCATTGACTCCGGGTTTGTATTATCGTTTTAAAAAATTAAAAAAGTTTCAGTAAAATATGAGATGCTTGAGATTAGAAAAGGAAAAAAATGTCAAAGATAGAACGCGATAAACTGTTAGTGGCAGTGGTTCTAATATTAGTTGTATCTATGGACATGCTTAACACTTCGATGTTAGCATCTCTCTTGCTTCGTATCCCTAATGTTATTCCCTTTTTAGGAGTTCGTTTTCTTTATGTTAAAGAGTACTCTTTGACTTTTCTCATCTTTGCGCCTCTCTTGTTTCTGGTAGGATGTATGATTTACTTTAAGACTGGAAACCTGAATGCTTTGATGTTTATTTTTCTAAAGAAATACAGATTTTAATCAAATGGGTAAGTTCAATTCTTTGATATTTGATAATAGAGAGTTGTAAAGTTTTAAATATTTTTAATTAGATGATTGAAAGGGTTGGATGACTATTGTGATGAACAATCGTACTATATCAGAAAAAATTTATTTAATCACCTTATTTATATGGGTTGTTGTCACGTCATTAGTCACAACTACTTATTTTATTAGATTAGAGGGCTCTTTATCATTGTATAGGATCGTCCTCTATTTCACAATTGCTATGATTTTGATAAAAGAGTTGCTGAATCTTCCAAGAAGCTTGTATCACTTTAGATTTCATTGGGACCAACTGTTAATAGCAGTATTGTTCATTATTTCTATGTTTATAGTTGCAAAAAATCGAGAGGGGTTACTTGATTTAAATGTTCTTTTACTTGTTTTTTCTGCTAGAGATATAGATTTCAGAAAGTTATTAGGAACTTTCTCTTTTGCCACATTTCTAGTCCTTGTTTTGACGATTTTTGCTAGCAACATGGGCGTGATTTCGAATATGTTCATGAGGGCAGATGGTGGCTATCGTTTTAGTCTAGGGTTTAATTATGTTTCGTTTGCTTCACAAAGATTATTTTTTGCATTGTGTAGTTATCTGATGTTTCGTGGGAAAAAAATTTCTTACATGGAATTACTTTCCTTGCTTTTGGCCACGATTTATATGTACCAACAAACTTCGACAACTAGTCCATTTTACTTAAGTATTTTAATACTTACATATGCGTTGTTTAGTCTGAAAATCATAAAAAAAGACTTTATTATTGGACACTTCTGGATGAAAACAATAGCAAAATATGGTTTTATTTTGGCTTTAATCATTACCTTATATTTCTGTTTTTATTCATCTGGGAATTTATTCCATTTTGTAGATCAATTTACACATAATCGGCTACGGTTAAGTGTAGAGGGCTTCCGCAATTTTGGAGTATCTTGGTTAGGACAACATATTAAATTCACACTCTTAGATATTTTCGGGAATTTTACTAGTAATTATAATTTCATAGATAGCTCGTTTGTGCAGTTGTTGGTTATTGATGGTTTAATCGTCAGTGCCTTCATGTTGTTGACTCTTACTAAAGTTATGAAATATTTCGTAACCATTCGAAAAGATATCGTACTTGCCTGTTTAGGGATTATGATCATCCATGGGATGTTCGATCCTCAGATGTTGGTTCTTCGCTACTCTCCATTAATTTTGTTTATTAGTCGATTGTTTATTATGAATCCAGATAATAAAATTGAATAAACTGAGTTAAGTACAGTTAAAAAGAAAGATTAAGACAAGTTACATCCTTATGAAAGTTCTTAAAAATTACGCCTATAATCTCTCCTACCAGTTGTTGGTGATTATCTTGCCGATTATTACCACCCCTTATGTAACACGGGTCTTTAATTCAAATGATTTGGGGACCTACGGCTATTTCAACTCCATTGTCACCTATTTTATTCTGTTGGCGACGCTAGGGGTGGCAAATTATGGAACTAAGGAGATTTCGGGGCACCGGAAAGATATCCAAAAGAATTTCTGGGGGATTTATACCCTCCAGTTGGGGGCAACGATTTTATCTCTTACCCTCTATGTTCTTTTATGTGCGGCCCTACCTTCCATGAAAAATCCTGTCGCTTATATCCTAGGACTTAGCTTGGTTTCAAAGGGACTCGACATTTCCTGGCTTTTTCAGGGATTAGAAGATTTTCGCAAGATTACGGTTCGAAATATCACGGTCAAACTGGTTGGAGTCATCTCCATCTTCTTGTTTGTCAAATCTGCCAATGATCTTTATCTCTATGTATTCTTGCTCACTATCTTTGAGCTCTTAGGTCAGCTCAGTATGTGGCTACCTGCCCGTGAATTTATTGGGAAAGCCCATTTTGATATGGCTTATGCACTGGTGCACTTAAAACCAGTCATTTTGCTCTTTTTACCGCAGATTGCCATTTCCCTCTATGTCACCCTTGACCGGACCATGCTGGGAGCTCTTGCCTCTACAAAGGATGTGGGGATTTACGACCAGGCCTTAAAACTCGTCAATATTTTGTTGACCTTAGTGACCTCGCTGGGCAGCGTCATGTTGCCTCGGGTATCGAGCCTCTTATCCTCAGGGGACCATAAGGCGGTTAATAAGATGCACCAAATGTCCTTTTTGATTTATAATTTGGTCATTTTTCCCATCATTGCCGGTATGTTAATCGTCAATGATGACTTTGTTCAATTCTTTCTAGGGAAGGACTTCCAGGATGCGCGTTATGCCATTGCCATCATGATTTTTAGAATGTTCTTTATCGGATGGACCAATATCATGGGGATTCAAATTCTGATCCCTCACAATAAAAATAAAGAATTTATGATTTCGACCACTGTTCCTGCCATTGTCAGTGTCGGATTGAACCTACTTTTCCTACCAAAACTGGGATTTATTGGAGCTGCGATTGTATCAGTACTGACAGAAGCCTTGGTATGGGGGATTCAACTCTACTTCACACGAACTTATCTTAAAGAAGTGCCGATTATGGGTCCAATGATGAAGATCTTTTTGGCTTCAGCTGTTATGTATGCTTTATTGTTACTTTTAAAACCGATTTTACATTTGACACCAACTTTAAATGTTTTAGTCTATGCGGTGCTTGGCGGATTGATTTATCTTATCACAGTAATATGTCTTAGAGTAGTAAATATGGGTGAAATAAAACAAATAATAGGAAAATAATCGAAATGAAGAAAATACGGAATATAAACCTAGATTTCCTTAAAATTATGGCTTGTATAGGAGTTGTATTACTCCATACTACAATGCCAGGATTTAAAGAAACTGGACCTTGGAATTATTTAACATATTTATATTACTTAGGTACCTATTCAATTCCTCTATTTTTTATGGTAAATGGTTATTTATTATTGGGAAAAAATGAAATAAGCTATTCATACATCCTACAAAAAATAAAATGGATTTTTGTAACAGTATCGATATGGACATTAATCATTTGGATTTATAAGAGGGATTTTTCACAAAACCCAATAAAAAAAGTTTTGGGTTCTTTATTACAAAGAGGTTATTTTTTCCAGTTTTGGTTTTTTGGTGCTTTAATTCTTATTTACTTGTGTCTACCAATTTTGAAAAAATTTCTAAAATCAAAAAATCGGTATTTGTTGGCTCTATCTCTCTTAGTAATTATCGGTTTTGTACTTGAGCTGACAAATTATTTACTTCAAAAGCCAGTGCAAGTTTATGTTATACAGACATTTAGATTATGGACCTGGTTTTTCTACTATATTTTAGGTGGTTTTATAGCGCAATTTAACTTAGCAACTCTAAGAAATTGCTTTAAGAATTGGATGAAAGTAGTAACTTTAGTTTTACTATTTATTTCACCTTTTATCTTATATGTGCTAGCGAAGGGGATTCACCATAATCTTTATGCTGAATATTTTTATGATAGTATTTTTGTGAAAATTGTAAGTTTAGGAATTTTTTTGACCGTACTCACATTTGATTTAAATACAGATAAGAACAGATGGATAATTTATCTTTCTAATCAAATTATGGGTGTTTTTATTATACATACATATGCTATGAAAGTATGGGAGAAATTAGTAGGATTTAGTTTTGCAGGGGCAAATTTGCTTTTTCTCATCTTCACATTAAGTGTCAGTTTCATTGTAGTTGGAATATTAATAAAAATTCCCTATTTCAATCGAATTGTTAAATTATAAATAGGAGCTCAAAATGTACGATTATCTGATTGTTGGTGCTGGTTTATCGGGGGCAATTTTTGCACACGAAGCTACAAAACGTGGTAAAAAAGTAAAAGTGATTGACAAGCGCGATCACGTCGGTGGAAATATCTACTGTGAGAATGTGGAAGGTATCAACGTCCACAAGTATGGTGCTCACATTTTCCATACTTCAAACAAAAAAGTTTGGGACTATGTGAATCAGTTTGCTGAATTTAACAACTATATCAACTCACCGGTGGCTAACTACAAGGGGAGCCTCTACAATCTTCCCTTCAACATGAATACCTTCTACGCTATGTGGGGAACCAAGACTCCTCAAGAAGTGAAGGACAAGATTGCCGAGCAAACGGCTGACATGAAAGATGTTGAGCCTAAAAACTTGGAAGAACAAGCCATCAAATTGATTGGTCCAAATATCTATGAAAAGTTGATCAAGGGCTATACAGAAAAACAATGGGGACGTTCTGCCACAGACTTGCCTCCTTTCATTATCAAACGTCTTCCAGTTCGATTGACCTTTGATAATAACTACTTTAACGACCGTTACCAAGGGATTCCAATCGGTGGCTATAATGTCATCATTGAAAACATGTTGGGAGATGTAGAAGTGCAGCTTGGGGTTGATTTTTTTGCTAATCGTGAAGAGTTAGAAGCATCAGCTGAAAAAATTGTCTTCACAGGAATGATTGACCAATACTTTGATTACAAACATGGGGAGTTGGAATACCGCAGTCTTCGATTCGAACATGAAGTCTTGGATGAGGAAAACCATCAAGGAAATGCAGTGGTCAACTACACCGAGCGTGAAATTCCTTATACTCGGATCATCGAGCACAAGCATTTCGAGTATGGAACTCAACCGAAGACGGTGATTACTCGCGAATACCCAGCTGATTGGAAACGAGGCGATGAGCCCTACTATCCAATCAATGATGAAAAGAATAATGCGATGTTTGCCAAATACCAAGAAGAAGCCGCTAAAAATGACAAGGTCATCTTCTGTGGCCGCCTAGCAGACTATAAATACTACGACATGCACGTGGTCATTGAGCGTGCTCTAGAAGTCGTTGAGAAAGAACTTGGAAGCATATAGAGATAGGTCTAGTGAAGGGGAGAAAAGTGAGATATTATCTGAAAGATTCATTTCTTCATAATCAACATGAAAAGAATGCAGGGAGTAAGGCGCGAAATGACATGGAAGCCATTCTGATTTCAGAAGGGTATAAGGGATTAGAGATTAAGGTTGACAACTGGTATCAGATGAATTTCTTTAAGGCCCAACAACACAAATATAGTGCAACTAAATCTGTGTTTGATCAACTAGGTTTAGGGGATGAATTGGTCATTCAGTTTCCAATTATCCATCATACATTTTTGATTGCACAGCTCATCAAGCAGGCACAAAAAAGGGGAGCGAAATTCTATCTCTTGATTCACGATATTGAAACCTTGCGCCATGCAGCAGGCTCTGAAGTGAAATTGAGACATAAATTGAGAAACTATTTCCAAGAGAAGAAAGCTATGATGTCTGTGGATGGGATTATTGTTCATAATGACATCATGAAGGGAGTTTTAGCTAATCAAGGATTTCCAGTTGATAAAATGGTTAGTTTAGAGATTTTTGATTATTTGATTCCAAATTTTCAAGAAAAGTCTCTTCCTCAAAAAGAACAAGCAATCATCGTTGCTGGGAATTTAAACCCAACAAAATCAGGCTATCTGTATAGTTTGCCAGAGAGTCCTGCCTATAATCTCTATGGAGTTGGGTATGATGAAAGCCGTGCTTTGAATAACATCACTTACTTTGGTGCCTTTATGCCTGATGATCTACCGGTAGCTCTAGAAGGTAGTTTTGGCTTAGTGTGGGATGGGGATAGTTCGGAAACATGTCAGGGTACTTACGGCAACTATCTGCGTTTTAACAATTCTCATAAAGCTTCTCTTTACCTAGCAGCAGGTTTTCCTCTGGTGGTTTGGAAACAATCTGCTCTCTCACATTTTGTCTTAGAGAATGGCTGTGGGATTGCAGTAGAGTCTCTCCATGATTTGAAGGAGACAATCGACAATCTTTCAGATACTGATTACCAAGACTTGGTGGACAATGCCAAGCGTGTTGGCCAGGAAATTCGAGATGGTCACTACCTAAAGACAGCCTTAACCCATTTAAAATGAGAGTAAAAGAAGTTCGTTTGAACTTCTTTTATATTCTCCAAAAAAATAAAACTAATTTTAAAAAAGCCATCATAGAACTTTTCATCAATGATGCCGTATGGTAAAATGGTAAAAGTATAAAATTTATATACAAGAGAAGGTTAAATGAAAAAGAAAGATCTTATTTTTTATGCGGGAGCAGCAATATTGATGGCTGCATCTACTCAAGGAGTAAGTGCAGATGAGCTGGTTTCAAAAGAAACTGCTATTACTGAAGGCAAGCAAGTGCAAACTGAAAAAGCACCAGAAGTAGCCGTTTCTGAAAAGACCGCAGCACCTATCGTAAGCAACTACGTTGCACCAGCAAATGTGACCGAACAGTCTGTGGCTTCTACGAGTACTACTACTGTTTCGGAAAGTAGTACATCATCTGTAGAAAAATCTACAGAAGTAGCGCCTACTGAGAAGACAGAAGAAACTCCTCTTCAGTCTGATGCAGGAAGCACCACTTTTTTCAATACGGGTTCAAACGCTCCAGCTAGTCGCTCTACGGATGTGGCAGTTCAGCCAAAATCATTCGTTGATGTGAGTAGCCACAACGGAGAGATTAGTATTGGCGACTACCGTACCTTAGCTAATAAGGGCGTAGGCGGTGTCGTTGTCAAATTGACAGAAGACACTTGGTACAAGAACCCGAATGCGGAGAACCAAATTCGCAATGCACAAGCTGCGGGTCTGCAAGTATCGACCTACCACTTCTCTCGCTATACTTCTGAAGAAGCGGCGCGTGCAGAAGCACGATTCTATATTGCGGCAGCACAACGTTTGAATCTTCCAAAGAATACTCTTATGGTCAATGACTTTGAAGATGCTAAGATGCAGTCAAATATCAACCGCAATACTCAAGCTTGGGTGGATGAAATGCGTAAAAATGGCTACACCAACTTGATGTTCTACACTAGTGCCAGCTGGTTGGATGAAAACAACCTTCGCAAGAAAGGTCCTGTCAACACTGCTCACTTTGGTCTTCAGAATTTCTGGGTTGCCCAATATCCTTCTCCGAAACTATCTGTAAATGATGCGAAAAGTTTGCGTTACAATGGAAAAGCTGGCGCATGGCAGTTCACTTCTCAGGCGGAATTGCTTCCAGGAAAGCACTTCTTTGACCACAGTGTAGACTATACCGGTCGCTTTACAGCGAATGCAAAACCTGCAGCTGATCCGACAGAAGGTACCTTAAGCGGTAAGATCAGCATTGTCAATAATGATACAATGACGGGTCGCTTTAATGTTGTAGTCTCAAATGTTAAGGCGCCAAATGGAGTTCGAACAGTGTCTGTACCAATCTGGTCAGAAATAGGTGGTCAAGATGATCTTGTTTGGTATACAGCCAACCGTCAAGCAAATGGGACCTATACCGTCAATGTAAAAGCGTCGGACCATAAAAACTCAACCGGTCTTTACAATATCCACCTTTACTATGTTCAGAACAATGGACAGATGACGGGTGTTGGTGGAACCGTGACAAATGTTTTTATTGGAAAACGACCAGAGGATTTAAAACCAAGTGGCACCGTAACGATTGAGAACAACAACTCAAGTACAGGCACCTTTGATGCAGTAGTTCGTAATGTAGTATCACCGACTGGCTTGAAAGAAGTTTTAATTCCATCATGGAGTGTAGCAGGAGGTCAGGATGATTTAATCTGGCATAAGGCCACTCGTCAAGCTGACGGTTCCTATCGAGCAACGATTAAGGCAAGTGACCACAAGAACTCAGTTGGACAGTACCAAGTTCACGTTCATTATATTGATCAAGAAAACAAGCGCCGTTATGTTACAGAGACTGTTGTAGAAGTTC
>NZ_JWAK01000043.1:0-13715 GCF_001069335.1 Streptococcus sp. 1171_SSPC | reverse complement strand
ACAGAAATCAGTAACTCGAAGAGTTTGATTTCGTAGTTTTGCCCCCACACAGTTGATTAGACTGGACGAAGAACCGAAAGGTTCAAGTACCGTCAATCAACCACTGTGCTAAGAGACAGAAATCAGTAACTCGAAGAGTTTGATTTCTACTTCGCTTTTCGGTTTTAATGCTCGGGCAAAAAAGGTCCACAGGACCTTTTTAGTACCCCCGCCCAATTAGGAAGGTCCTTGCTTTGCAATCCCTATCTGCCGCCTCAAAACAGTGTTTTGAGCAAACAACCACTGCGCCGAGAGACAGAAATCGGTAGACGCAGTCTCGATTTCTTCCTCGCTTTTTTGATTCAAGGCTCGGGCAAAAAAGATCCACAGGACCTTTTTAGTGCCCCCGCACAGTTGATTAGGAAGGGGCCTTGCTCCGCAATCCCTATTCGCCGCCTCAAAACAGTGTTTTGAGCAATCAACCACTGTGCTAAGAGACAGAAATCGGTAGACGTAGTCTCGATTTCTTCCTCGCTTTTCGGTTTTAATGCTCGGGCAAAAAAGGTCCACAGGACCTTTTTAGTGCCCCCGCACAGTTGATTAGGAAGGTCCTTGCTCCGCAATCCCTATCCGCCACCTCAAAACAGTGTTTTGAGCAATCAACCACTGCGCCGGGAGACGGAAATGAGGTACTTAGAGCCTTTGTTTTTCAAGAATAATAATAAAGAGTTTGGTTTTAACAGCCAAGCTCTTTTTTCTTGTGTCCGCTAGTTTTAATGAAATATAGGGATAAAATTTTATAGCTTCTTCTCTTAATTAAAGAACCTTTCAAAGAAGCCTTGACGAGGGCCTGCTTTCTAGATAGACTGGAAGTAAGCGTTTACACACAACAAATTTTAGGAGGTCCTGATGAAATCACATCAACCACGTTATGCTATTCGCAAGTATGCTGTAGGAGTTGCTTCGGTACTGGTTGGCTTTTTTGCCAGCGGTCAAGTCGTAGCAGCAGATACGCCAAGCGTTACAGAAAGCCCTGCAACGACTCTTCCGACACAGCCAAGTGAAGGAGACTTGCCTCAGTCTGCTACGGAGGAAACTGCTCAGCCGGTAGTAGAAAAACCAATTGTTCCTGCTCCAATCGTCGAGCAAAGTCAACCGACCCTACCTGATCGAGAATTGCGCGCATCCGATCTTGATCGCTTGATTCGTGAAGAAGCGATCTCTGTTACAGAAGCTGATGGGACAGCTCAACCGGTTCCAGTAACAGCAGCGACTGAAACACCCGCTAAAGATCCAGAGCAAGAAGAAAAATTGGCCAAGAAAAAGGTCATCTCTATTGATGCGGGACGCAAATACTTCTCACCTGATCAAATCAAGGAAATCATTGATGAAGCCAGCAAGACAGGTTATACCGATTTGCATCTCTTAGTGGGAAATGACGGCTTGCGCTTTGTCCTTGATGACATGTCCTTGCAAGTAGGAGACGCGTCCTACTCAAGTCAAGCGGTCAAAGAGGCTGTCGAAAAAGGAACCAAAGCCTACTATGATGATCCAAATGGAACAGCCTTGACTCAGGCTCAAATGGATGAGATTTTGGCTTATGCCAAATCCAAGAAAATAGGGGTCATTCCAACGATTAATAGCCCAGGGCACATGGATGCGATTTTGACAGCTATGGAGCAATTGGGAATCGAAAACCCTCACTTTAATTACTTTGGTACGAAAAAGTCAGAACGGACTGTCGATTTAGACAACCAAAAAGCTCTAGATTTCACCAAAGCCTTGGTGGACAAGTATGCGGCTTATTTCAGTGGCAAGACAGAAATCTTTAACATCGGCTTGGACGAATATGCCAATGATGCAACAGATGCCCATGGTTGGCAGGTCCTTCAAGCTAGCAAGCATTGGCCAGATGAAGGTTATCCAGATAAAGGCTACGAAAAATTCATCCAATATGCCAATGATCTAGCGGCTATTGTGAAAAAACACAAGATGAAACCAATGGCCTTCAACGACGGTATCTACTACAATGGCGATACCTCCTACGGAACCTTTGATAAGGATATCATTGTATCCTATTGGACTGGTGGTTGGAACGGCTATGATGTGGCTTCGTCAAAATTCCTATCTGAACTAGGCCATCAAATTCTTAATACCAATGATGCTTGGTATTATGTCCTCGGCCGGGATAAGGCTGGATCTGGCTGGTACAATCTCGATCAAGGACTTGAAGGGATTTCCAAGTCAGCGATTGATGTTGTTCAAAAAAATGATGGGGCTAAGGTTCCCTTCATTGGTGGGATGGTAGCTGCCTGGGCAGATACGCCATCTGCAACCTACAAAAAAGAGCTACTCTTCAAGCTCATGCACGCTTTTGCGGATAAGAATGCGGACTACTTTGTAGCAGATCCTGAAGTCGTTGAAAAAGCTCTGGCGGAAGCTCCAACTGATTTGGACCACTACACACCAGAATCCCTAGTAGCCTTTACAGCAGCAAAAAAGGCGCTAGAAGGAGTAGGAACAGACACGACTCGAGCAGAAGCTAAGGAACTGATTGCTTCTCTCAAAGCCGCTCAAGAGTCCTTGGTCTATACAGAAAGCTATGCCAAAGAGTTGGCAGACAAGGAAGCTGCTGAAAAACTAGCTAAGAGCAAGGTGATTTCCATTGACGCAGGACGCAAATACTTCTCATTGGATCAGCTGAAACGAATCGTGGACAAGGCCAGTGAGCTAGGCTACTCTGACTTGCACCTCCTTGTCGGAAACGATGGCATGCGCTTCGTCCTCGATGATATGACGGTGGAAGCTAATGGCAAGACCTATGCCAGCGATGACGTGAAACAGGCCCTTCTCGAAGGAACCAAAGCCTACTATGACGATCCAAATGGTCAAGCCTTGACCCAAGCAGAGATGGACGAATTGTTGGCTTATGCGACTTCTAAAGGAATTGGCTTGATCCCAGCAGTCAATAGTCCAGGTCATATGGATGCTATCTTGGTAGCGATGGAAAAACTAGGTATCGAACATCCGCAAGCGACCTTTGATACGGTTTCTAAGACAACCATGGATTTGACCAACGAAGAAGCGGTCAACTTCACCAAGGCCCTCATTGGCAAGTACATGGACTATTTCAAAGGTAAGTCTAAGATCTTTAACTACGGAACAGACGAATACGCCAATGATGCTACCAATGCCCAAGGCTGGTACTACCTCAAATGGTATGAGCTCTATGGTAAATTTGCGGACTATTCTAATAGTCTCGCTGCTATGGCTCGTGAAAAAGGCTTGCAACCAATGGCCTTTAACGATGGCTTCTACTATGGAGACGAAGATGATGTTACCTTTGACAAGGACGTCTTGATTTCTTACTGGTCTAAAGGATGGTGGGGCTATAACCTCGCATCACCACAGTACCTAGCAGACAAGGGCTACAAATTCCTCAATACAAACGGGGACTGGTACTATGTTTTGGGCCACAGAGGAGATCAAAGCTATCCACTCGATAAAGCTATCCAACATTCAGAAACTGTTCCATTTGAACAATTAGCTTCAACCAAATACCCTGATGTGAAATTACCAGTGTCCGGAAGTATGTTGGGAATCTGGGCAGATGAACCAGCCAATGAATACAAGGAAGAAGAAGTCTTCCAGGTCATGGAAGCATTTGCCAACCACAATAAGGACTACTTCAAAGCTGACTATACAGCCCTTCGTGCGGCTCTTGCCAATGTTCCAACCGATCTTTCCATCTACACTGAGGAATCTCGTTCAGCTCTTGCAACGGTGCTAGACCAGCTAAATTGGAAGATTAGTCGTGCTCACCAAGAAAAAGTGGCAGAACAGGTTGAAAAGGTAACTCAAGCTCTTAGCCAATTGAAACCAATCACCCAAGTGGGAAGCCAAGCAGAAAATGATGTCAGAGCCTTGGTAGAAGACAAACCAAGCTTGGAAGTCATTGAAAAAGAGCTGGATTTTGAAGTTGTCGAACGGACCAATCCAGAACTATCCAAGGGTGAACGAAAAGTGGTTCAAGCAGGTGTCAAAGGCCTGCAGCGTGAATTTGTTGCGGTCTCTGCCCTTGATCAGAGTCGCCAAGTAGTGGAAACAGAAGTTTCGAAAGAAGCTGTTGCTGAGATTGTAGAAGTGGGCACCAAGGAGGCGGAAGTAGTTACTCCGACTCCAGGTATACAGGATCGTCCAAGTCCTCAACCAGACTTACCTCAAGTTGATCAAGGAGGTCATCATCAAGTAAGACCAGTAGTCCCTGAAGTGAAGCCACTTGTGAACGCTCAGCCAGCTCCAGTCGCTTCAGAACAAAAAACAGTAGAAGAAGCTCAGCCAGCACCGGTGCAAGACCAAACACCGTCTAGTCATCAGCTTCCTCAGACTGGACAAGAATCTGTCCTAGGTTTGGCCTTGCTTGGAGCGATCTTAGGAGCGACAGGCATGAGTCTCAAAGGACGGAAAGAAGACTAATCAGCCCCCCGATTGAACTAAGTTTTTCTATTTTCCAGACATGGAAAAGGAAAGACTTGGTTCTTTTTTTGTCTCGGAAACTGTACCCGGACAGTTCTCTCTTTTCCGCCTTGTTCAGCTTGGATGAACTTGATAAAATAAAAACATGACACGATACAAAGCAACTATTTCTTACGATGGAACTCTATTTGCTGGTTTCCAACGCCAACCGCATGCCCGTAGTGTGCAAGAAGAAATCGAGAAGACCTTGATGCGTCTCAATCAAGGAAATCCTGTGACCATACATGGAGCAGGCCGGACGGATGCAGGTGTCCATGCCCTTGGGCAGGTCATCCATTTTGATCTCCCTCAAGCGCGGGACGAGGAGAAGCTCCGCTTCGCCCTCGATACCCAAACCCCAGAGGATATTGACTTTATCCGGGTGGAGCAAGTTCCCGATGACTTTCACTCGCGCTACCAGAAGCACAGCAAGACCTATGAATTTATCGTGGATTATGGTCGTCCCAAGAATCCCATGATGCGCCACTATGCAACCCACTACCCCTATCCTTTGGATGTGGAAAAGATGCAAGCAGCCATCCGAAAGTTGGAGGGAACCCATGATTTCACCGGTTTTACAGCTTCGGGTACCAGTGTGGAAGACAAGGTTCGCACGATTACAGAGGCTCGCTTGGACGAGGATGCAGAACATCATCGCCTTATCTTTACCTTTTCGGGCAATGGCTTTCTCTACAAGCAAATCCGCAATATGGTGGGAACTTTGTTGAAGATCGGAAATGATCGGATGCCGATAGAGCAGATCGATCTGATTTTAGAAAAGAAGGACCGCAATCTAGCAGGTCCCACAGCAGCACCAAATGGCTTATATTTAAAGGAGATCTGTTATGAGTAATGAATTGATTCTAGCTATTTCAGGAAATGATATTTTTAGTGGGGGAGGTCTTCACGCTGACCTGGCCACCTATACAACCAACAAACAGCATGGCTTTGTAGCAGTGACTTGTTTGACCGCTATGACGGAGCACGGTTTTGAAGTGATTCCGGTGGATCCGACGACCTTTGCTCAACAGCTCAACTCTCTCAAGGATGTTCCTTTCTCTGCTATTAAACTCGGCCTCTTGCCAAATGTCCAAGTGGCAGACTTAGCCTTGGACTATGTCAAAGCCCATGCGGAGATTCCTGTGGTACTAGACCCTGTCTTGGTCTGCAAGGAAACACATGACGTGGAAGTGTCAGCCCTTCGAGACGAATTGATCAAGTTCTTCCCTTATGTGACCATCATCACGCCAAACTTACCAGAAGCTGAGATCTTGACTCAAAGCAAGATTCAATCGCTCGACGATATGAAGGAGGCGGCGCGCAAGCTCCATGAATTGGGAGCAGCGACTGTCGTGGTCAAAGGGGGCAACCGCCTTAACAAGGAAAAAGCCATCGATGTCTTTTATGACGGCCAAGACTTTACCGTTTTCGAAGAAGACGTTTTAGAAAAGAATAATACAGGAGCTGGTTGTACCTTTGCCTCTAGCATAGCAAGCCAGTTAGTCCAAGGGAAGGCAACCTTGGAAGCTGTCAAAGCCTCTAAAGACTTTGTCTACCAAGCCATTCAAAAATCAGATCAATATGGAGTAGTTCAATATGACCAATAAACGGACCCAAGTAATCGCGCATTTAGCCATTTTAACCGCCTTGACAGTTGTACTAGGCTATTATACCAAGTTGCCAACTCCTACCGGGATGGTGACCTTGCTGGATCTAGGCGTCTATTTCACTGCCTTTTATTTGGGGCGCAAAGAAGGAGCAGTGGTCGGTGGTCTTGGTGCCTTTCTCTTGGACCTCCTCTCTGGCTATCCTCAATGGATGTTCTTTAGTCTCTTGTTCCACGGAGCTCAAGGCTACTTTGCTGGTTTTAAAGGAAAAGCCCGTTACATCGGTCTGCTTCTAGGAACGGTTATCATGGTAGGTGGTTATGCTCTAGCTTCAGCACTCTTTTTAGGAAATACCTGGGTAGCGGCCATTGAAGAGGTTCCTCATAATCTGGTTCAAAACTTCGTTGGGATGGCTCTGGGATATGCTCTGTATCATTTCTTACCAAAGAAGGGAAATTAGAAGATGGAGTTAGAGCAATTAAAAAGAGAAACCCAGGAGATCTTGCTGGATCTATTATCCAAGGCCAATCTGCATCAGGGACAAATCCTCGTATTAGGCCTGTCCACCAGTGAAGTCGCTGGTGCAAGTATCGGGAAGAACTCAAGCCTGGAGATTGGGCAAGCCATTGTGAAAACCATCCTGGATACCCTAACTCCCAAAGGGATTTACTTAGCTGTCCAAGGATGTGAGCATCTTAACCGCGCTCTGGTGGTCGAACGTGAACTAGCAGAAAAGAAAGACTTAGAAATCGTCAATGTACTACCGAGCCTCCATGCGGGGGGCGCAGGACAGTTGGCAGCCTTCGGTTATATGAAAGACCCTGTCGAAGTGGAATACATCACAGCTCAGGCTGGTTTGGACATCGGGGATACTTCGATTGGGATGCATGTCAAGCATGTGCAAGTACCCGTTCGCCCTGTCTTGAAAGAACTGGGTGGCGCTCATGTGACGGCTCTAGCGAGTCGTCCAAAGTTGATCGGTGGGGCGCGTGCTACTTACCAGGAAGATCCGCTTCGGAAGTCCTAATAGGAAGGAAACTAGTTCAGGCACGGACTAGTTTTTTTATTCCGGGACAATTTTTGAGATAGAAAAGAGATTTTTAATCTTTTGGTCTTCATAAACCACTATAAAATTCCTCTAAAAAGAAGCAGTTTCCACAAAACCAAGATGCCCAAAAACTTGCATTTTCGAAGTTTTATGGTAAAATTATTAGGAATGACTATATTATTTTAAGGAGAGACAGAATGTCTGTATCATTTGAAAACAAAGAAACAAACCGCGGAGTATTGACTTTTACCATCAGTCAAGACCAAATTAAACCAACTTTAGACCGCGTGTTTGAGTCTGTTAAGAAAAACTTGAACGTACCAGGATTCCGTAAAGGTCACCTTCCACGTCCGATCTTCAACCAACGTTTTGGTGAAGAATCACTTTATCAAGATGCTTTGAACGATCTTCTTCCAGCAGCTTATGAAGCAGCAGTAAAAGAAGCAGGTCTTGAAGTGGTTGCTCAACCAACTTTTGACGTTGTATCAATGGAAAAAGGTCAAGATTGGACATTGACAGCAAATGTTGTTACAAAACCAGAAGTAAAATTGGGTGCTTACAAAGACCTTGAAGTATCTGTAGAAGTTTCTAAAGAAGTAACAGATGAAGATGTAGATGCACGTATCGAACGCGAACGCAACAACTTGGCTGAATTGGTAATCAAAGAAGGACCAGCAGCTGAAGGTGATACCGTTGTGATCGACTTTGTAGGTTCTGTTGACGGTGTTGAATTTGACGGAGGAAAAGGAGATAACTTCTCACTTGGACTTGGTTCAGGTCAATTCATCCCAGGTTTCGAAGACCAATTGGTTGGACACTCAGCTGGTGAAACAGTTGATGTCATCGTAACTTTCCCAGAAAACTACCAAGCAACTGACCTTGCAGGTAAAGAAGCAAAATTCGTGACAACCATCCACGAAGTAAAAGCAAAAGAAGTACCAGCTCTTGACGATGAATTGGCAAAAGACATCGACGAAGAAGTTGAAACTCTTGCTGAATTGAAAGAAAAATACCGCAAAGAGTTGGCTGAAGCGAAAGAAGAAGCTTACAAAGATGCAGTTGAGTCAGCAGCGATTGACCTTGCAGTAGAAAATGCAGAAATCGTTGACCTTCCAGAAGAAATGATCCACGAAGAAGTACACCGTGCTGTCAATGAATTCCTTGGAAACATGCAACGTCAAGGAATCTCTCCAGATATGTACTTCCAAATCACTGGTACAACTCAAGAAGATCTTCACAAACAATATGAAGCAGATGCAGCAGCACGTACTAAGACAAACCTTGTCGTAGAAGCGGTTGCTAAAGCAGAAGGCTTCGAAGTAACTGACGAAGAAGTAACTGCAGAAATCGAACAATTGGCAGCAGACTACAACATGCCAGTTGAACAAGTTCGTAGCTTGCTTTCACCAGAAATGTTGAAACACGATATTGCTGTGAAGAAAGCTGTTGAAGTGATCACAAGCACTGCAAAAGTAAAATAAAAAAAGACGATCTTCCATCTTGATGGAAACAAGTCATAAGAAGAAAAGCTGAGGCCATGTGTCCCAGCTTTTCTCTTCTTATTGGCACGGAATTTTCCTTTGACGAAAGGGGAAAATTATCGTACAATAGAGTGTAACGATAAATGATGTATTCTAGGGGTATCCTCTTTTTTAATGAAAAAGAGTGTTGCCTTGAGATAAAAATGAAGGAGATCTACCTTGGAATTAGAAGTATTTGCTGGACAAGAAAAAAGTGAACTTTCAATGATTGAAGTAGCCCGTGCGATCTTAGAGTCACGTGGGCGTGATCATGAAATGTATTTCAATGACCTGGTCAATGAAATTCAAAACTACCTCGAAAAATCAAACAGTGAAATTCGTGAAGCTCTTCCCTTGTTCTATACGGAATTGAATGTGGATGGAAGCTTTATCCCACTAGGAGACAACAAATGGGGACTTCGCTCATGGTATGCGATCGATGAGGTAGATGAAGAAATCATCGCTCTTGAAGAAACAGATGAAGACGAAGAGCCTAAAAAACGTAAGAAAAAACGTGTCAATGCCTTTATGGATGGAGACGAAGACGCGATCGATTACAATGCGGATGATCCAGAAGACGAAGATGTCTATGAAGCAGATCCAGCGCTTACTTACGATGATGAAAACCCAGAAGATGAGAAGGATGAAGTGGAAGCCTATGACGCTGAAATCAATGAAATCTCACCAGATGAGTTGGATGAAGAAGTTGAGTTAAGTGACGAAGAAGACGAAGAAGAGTCTTACGAAGACGAAGAATAATAATCCAAAAAACAAGGAATTCGTTCCTTGTTTTTTCTTTGCTTGAAGGAGGCTTCAAGGAGGAGTATAATAAGGGTGTAAGAATGATGTAGCGAAGAAGGAGGAAGGACATATGGACTGGATACTTGATCAAAGTTTGGTGGATTTGGGGATTGAGACAGTTGTAATCGGAGTGGCCAAACAGGTGGACCCACAAGCTCCCTTATCTACAACTTTTCTAGCTAAAAAGAAGGAGATGGAAACTTGGGCCTTAAATTGTGATCTCAACTCGGTGAAAGAGGAGGCAGTTGTACAAGGCTATATGGACTTGTTGAAGGAAGCGGGGCGTAGTGTCAAGAAGAACCCGCCGACAATTCTTGCTTTGATTAAGAATATCCAAAGTCGTGGCTTTCTTCCGACGATCAATAGTGTGATTGATATCTATAATGTTGAATGTCTCCGTTCCTTTTTAGCCATTGGAGGGCATGATCTGGATAAAATCCAGGAACCAATCGAGTTTACGATTAGTCAAAGAGAGGATACCTTTTTGCCCATCTTATCAACAGAAAAGCATGTTAGTGAAACCGATCCGGTCTACCGAGATCAAGAGGGTATTATGGCCTGGCTAGATGTGAGAGATGGTGAGCGCTATAAGATGGAGGAGACTACCCGCAATGCCCTCTTTATCATCCAGGGAAACAGAGCGACCTCTGTAGAGATGCGCTTGGAAGCACTGGAGCGGATTAGAGAAGATTTGTCCTCTTGCATGCCTGATTTAGAATTTGAAAAATATCTGGTTACCCCCAGTGAGACAATTCCAGTCCCTTAAAGGAGCCCTTCTGTAATAGGGATGAATCCTCATTTGAACAGGAGAGACAAGTGAAGTAGCCGACACTCTTCTTGACCTGTGAGAATCTGCAAACTTTGAAAAAAGTTTGAAAAAAATCTTGACAAGAAAGTAGAAGATTGATATACTAGTAAGGTACTCAATCGCGGGGATGGCGGAATTGGCAGACGCGCAGGACTAAGGATCCTGTGACCGCTTTAGGTCGTGAGGGTTCAAGTCCCTCTCTCCGCATCGGATGATCAAGACAGCTTCGGCTGTCTTTTTTGTTTTTCATTTAGGAGAAAGATTGCTTGAAAGAGAAGAAAACGCTTTAAAGCTTCAGGAAAAGCTAGCATTTTCAATGAAAAAGTGATAAAATAAACAATGTAAGTGGTTTAACCACAATAAATTAGAGGAGGCCTACTACTAATGGCAATCGTTTCAGCAGAAAAATTTGTCCAAGCAGCTCGTGACAATGGTTACGCAGTTGGTGGATTTAACACAAACAACCTTGAGTGGACTCAAGCTATCTTGCGTGCAGCAGAAGCTAAAAAAGCTCCAGTTTTGATCCAAACTTCTATGGGTGCTGCTAAATACATGGGTGGTTACAAAGTAGCTCGCAACATGATCGCTAACCTTGTTGAAGCAATGGGTATCACTGTACCAGTTGCAATCCACCTTGACCATGGTCACTACGAAGATGCTCTTGAGTGTATCGAAGTTGGTTACACTTCAATCATGTTCGACGGATCACACCTTCCAGTTGAAGAAAACCTTAAATTGGCGAAAGAAGTTGTAGAAAAAGCTCACGCTAAAGGTATCTCAGTTGAAGCTGAAGTTGGTACAATCGGTGGTGAAGAAGATGGTATCGTTGGTAAAGGTGAATTGGCACCAATCGAAGATGCTAAAGCAATGGTTGCTACAGGAATCGACTTCTTGGCAGCAGGTATTGGTAACATCCACGGTCCATACCCAGCAAACTGGGAAGGTCTTGACCTTGACCACTTGAAGAAATTGACAGAAGCTCTTCCAGGATTCCCAATCGTATTGCACGGTGGTTCAGGTATCCCTGATGAGCAAATCAAAGAAGCTATCAAACTTGGTGTTGCGAAAGTTAACGTTAACACTGAGTGCCAAATCGCATTCGCTAACGCAACTCGTCAATTCGTACGTGAATACGATGCAAACGAAGCAGAATACGACAAGAAGAAACTCTTCGACCCACGTAAATTCTTGAAACCAGGATTCGAAGCAATCACAGCTTCAGTTGAAGAACGTATCGACGTATTTGGTAGCGAAAACAAAGCTTAATCTTGCTTGAAACGTTATTAACCAGAGGTTTATCCATAAGGATAAGCCTTTTTTTGATTTTACATTGATTTTTTCTAACTAATGGTAAATGAATAAAATAGTAAGATAAAATTAATTCGAAGTTACATACAAATGTTAATATATTTACTTCTGTGATGAGTTGTGATAAAATGAAATCAGTTTTAGGTATATAGGAGGTAGTGTGAATATGAAAAACACTAAATTATTGTTAACAGTTTTAATAGCTGGATCGTTGCTAACGGCTTGTCATACAAATAATGTATCGAAAGATACTACTTTGCCTGAAAAAAATCCAACTGTAAAATCAGATTCTACATCTAAGTCTAAAAAGAGTTCATCAGTGAAAGATGTTACAAAAGAGAGTTCGAGTGTAGAGGAGATGAATTCGTTGGCAAAACAATCGAAATCAACTGAGGAAATTTACGCAACTGGAGATATTGTTGTAGGGGAGAATGGTGATGTAAAACCTGGGATTTATGATTTGGAAATAACAGGAGGTTCAGGAAATATTTTCGGTAATAGGAAGAATCATCTTATGTTGTTTATAAATTGGTTAGGAGGTGCACCAGGCACTTCTGTAGACTATCCCTCAAAAATCAGAATAATTTTATTTGAAGGAGATTCATTAGAACTAAAAAGTATCTCTAAAGTTAAATTTACTGCTGTTCCTGCCCAAGTACAAATGACTAATGAATTAGGAATTGGTGAGTATGTCGTAGGTCGCGATATAAAAGCTGGCACATATAAATTGACTACAAATGTAAAAATGGATCCTCAATTTGATAATTTAGGTTGGACAGTTGATATTTATAATATTTCAACAAAAAAGACGAAAGAACAAACTTTAACTCCTGGTAATCAAGATGTTGTTGTGAAGCTAGAAGACGGTGATATAATTTCAACTAGTTTATATAATACAGATCAGGATGTACCAAGTGATGATGCTAGATTAATTTTCACTGAATATAAATAGATTAATAATTAACCAGAGGTTTATCCGTAAGGATAAGCCTTTTTGATTTCTCTTTTTCTAAGAAATGTTTGTTTCAAACAAATAATGATTGCGATTCTGACAATTTAAGGTTATAATAAACAAAAACGAAGCAAGTAGGTAGGAAATGAAAAAACAGGAAAGACTGAATGAGATTATCAATCTGGTCAATAAGGCTGGAACCGTTTATGTTCAAGACATCATGGAAAGTATGCAGGTGTCGGATATGACGGTCCGTCGGGATTTGATTGAATTGGAAAAACAAGGTCTCCTTATTCGGGTTCGAAATGGAGCCAAAAGTAATCAATTCCTCCCATCACGGGAACTGCCCCATGAAGAGAAGTTGCTAAAGAATATTCTGGCTAAGCGTGAGGTAGCGAAGAAAGCTAGCGAACTGATAAAAGAAGGTGAGAGTATCTTCCTTGGGCCGGGGACCTCTGTTGAGGTTCTTTCCGAAGCCATTAATAATAAGGAACTGCGCGTGGTGACAAATTGTCTACCGATTTTCCAAGAGTTGTTAAAGAAGAAAAGTGATACCTTTAAGGTAATCCTCTTAGGAGGGGAGCTTCGAGAAACCAGTCAAGCTTTTGTCGGCGAGATAACGAACACTCTCATGGAAAGAATGTACTTCCACAAGATGTTTTTTAGTGGGAATGGCATTGTGGATGGGCGCGTTCTGACCTCTTCTTTTGAAGAAGCCTATACGCAAAAGTTGGCCTTAGAACGTTCTTCTGAAGCTTACCTACTGATTGACTCCTCCAAGATTGGCAAGGAAGACTTTACCTCTATCTGTTCCTTGAAAAAAGTAACTGCGGTGATAACGGACGATGCATCTGAGAAAGCACATGAAGAATTAGAGGAATATACACGTGTGATTGTATAAATAATAAACTGAAAAGAGAGAGCGATTCTCTCTTTTTTTGTTTATTACAAACAATTTAGGGCTAAAAAATAATAAAAAATAAAGAAAAAATGAAAAAAATAAACAAAAATAGTTGACAACAAACAAAATTAGCGCTATACTGTGTTTGTGAATAACAAAACGAAGTCGAATGAAGAAAGAGGAGAACTTTCTTTGTTGACGGAAATGCAAAAAGGAGAAGCATATGGCAATTGTAGTTGGTGCGGATGCAGCAGGTATCCGCTTAAAAGAAGTAGT
>NZ_JWAK01000042.1:0-24460 GCF_001069335.1 Streptococcus sp. 1171_SSPC | reverse complement strand
AAATTAATGAACACGTGGTTTTTCATTTGATGAAGAGTCAGTTACAGCTTCTACGCCTTCACCAACTTTTTCTTTAACTGCTGAGAATCCATTACCCAAACCTGTTTTAACATTTTCAAACTGTTCAGATGCAAACTCACCTGTTGTTTCGACAACTCCAGTTACACGATCTTGCAAGCTTACTGAATCTGCTTCATGTTGTTCTTTCGTTTTAATATCAACAACATTCACGTTTACTTCGACAACTTCCAAATCTGTGATCTTAGAAACTTGTTCTGCAACTACTTCTTTAATGTGTTTGTACAAGTCAGGAACATTCTTTTGATATTCCACTACTACATTCAAGTCAACAGCGACTTGTTCTTTACCAACTTCAACGTTTACTCCATTACCAACATGGTCAGTATTGATGATCTTATCAGTTAGATTAGAGAAAAATCCTCCATCTACTGCCAACAAACCGTCTACTTTTTCTAAAGAAAGTCCGATGATTTTTTGAATGACTTTATCTTCGTAAGTCAATTCTCCTTTTACTGCATCTGTTTGTTTTACTTCTTCTACTTTTGCGTTTGTTTCTTTAATATTTTTTTCGTTTGACATATGAAACTCCTTTATTATTTAAATAGTCCTTTTTGTTGTAAATAAAATCCAATTCCTATTCCCAAAATGGCGCAAATTAAGATAAATAACATCTTAAATAAACCAACGGATACAATTAGAGTTGCTAAGATAATAGCTCCTAATCCAAATAGGACTGGAAGTTTGTGTTTTTTAAACTGTTCCATTTTTTACTTCCTTACTTTACACGACTTACAGTTTTTTTAGTTGGTGTTTTAGGCTTATAATCTTTTACAGAAACATCAAGCTTAACACCATGATTCATTCCAAAAAACTGTGTTAATCCATCAGCGATTTCTTTTTGAATCAATTGACTTCTTTCGATAATGTTTTCAGAAGGAAGAATTTCTCCTTCCACGTAAACTAAACATTTATTTTTCCGACTATTTACATGAACTTTAGGATCTTTAATGAAGTTATTTTCATTAACTAAACCACGAACAAATCCTTCAATAGCAGAATTTTTTAGTTTCAGCTTACCGCCTTTTTCTTCTAGTTGAATTTCTAAATCCCTCTTAGGGTAAAAAAGTATAACTAGCATCAAAAGTAGTATCAAAACCGATAGAACCAAGGAGCCCCAGAAAAGATATCTTGAAAAATAAAATTCCAAAAAGGAAATTCGCTTCCAATTTACTAAGTGGAGACCGAGACCGCTAACTTTGTGATAATCTAGCAAAATAGGAATCAAAATTGTCAAGATTAAAATACAAAAAATAAGGGAAAGTATTTTTTTTGACTTTGACATATTGAATCCTTTCGTCAATAGAGCGTAAACTATAACCTCCTTGTTTAAAAAAGATCATAATTTATTCCTGGGAACAAAGGAATATTATTCTTTTTTCCCAAAGAAAAACGACACTAGGGAGATAACAATGACTGCACCCGCAATAGATGGAAACAATGCCATACCAACTAGGCTAGGTCCCCAAGAACCCAATAGTAATTGTCCAACAGACGAACCTACTAAACCTGCTAAGACTTTAGTAATTACACCCATCGAACCTCCCTTATTAGTGATCCCTCCGGCAACTAAACCGATAAGACCACCGACAACAGCGGATATAAGCATATCATCCTCCTTCCTAAAACAAAGAAAGGAAAAATTAATTAAAACAATACTCAACAATAATAAAAAGATAAAAATTTAAAGTTCGAATTTGTATTTTCAAAAAAGTAATTATTATTGAATATCTGTTCAAACACTTTTTCTTTTCTAAGGTTAATATAAGTATATATGCTTCAAAAAAAGAAGTCAAACATCTTGCTCATAGATTTTTGCATTTTTAAAAAAATACATTTTATCATATAATAATGTGGAAAATTGACGGATTTCTGAAATAATCATATAATATAAATATGTAAACCCTTACATATTATTCCACTTATACTTGATGAAATGCACGTTCTTGAGTATCTATGAACATATAGACACTCTGCTATTTATTAAGTAAAATAAAGAATCACGGAGAAAGTTATGGATATTAAAGAGACATTCAACCAGTTAGACAATACAAAATTTAGTGATTTCAATAATCGCCTTGAAGGTTTTGAGAAACTTTTTAAAGACAATGATTTATTGGACATGCGTGATGATCTTACCAAAATCAATAAAGATGAAGTAATTGCTCTATGTGCTGAAATGAGAGGCTACAGAGCTGGATTTTTAGATACCTTACGTTTGATTGCTCCAGAAATTAATTTGGGAGATTCTAAAAAAGTCTTTTTAGAACTATGGGAAGAACATAATTTCAATCATCGTATTGACGATTTACTCGCTCATTATCCATATACAAATATTGAGGAGCGGATTGATTTTAGATTATTTGAAGAATATGGAACAAGTTCACGTGAAGAAGTCGCAAAAATGATGATTGACGATCTAGATACATCATCTGATGGCGAAGCTAAAAAACTATTTCTTCAAGAGTTTTTATCTTTGCATAAGAGAGAAAACAATATTGAATAAGTCTTAAATATAGATTTGTAATTACTCTGACTAACTCTTTCTAGTGATTGAGTTAGTCAGAGTAATTAATAGAAAAAGTGAGTAATATGAGATTATTTTTATGTTCAAATTTTTCAAAATCAGGAAAACTAATACAAGATGAAGTTGAAGGAAAAAACGTACTCTTCATCCCCACTGCTTCAATTGAAGAAGAGTACAAGGGATACGTAAACTCTGCCCGTCAATTATGGCAAGAGATGAATGTTAATGTTATTGATCTTGAGTTATCAGCAGCCTCTTCTGAACAAATTGAAAAAGCCTTCAAAAAGGCAGATATCGTTTATTTCACCAGTGGAAATACTTTTGTTCTAGTGGATCAGATAAAAAGATTGGGAGTTGATGAATTAATTAAGAAACATCTAAATGATGGCAAATTATATGCTGGAGAATCTGCTGGAGCAATTATTTGCGCAAAAGAACTCTACTATATCGAACCACTTTACCATATCCCCGAAAACTACTCTCAGATTGGATACTCTGGACTCGGGCTAATAGATTTTTACATTCTTCCACACGACTCCCATCCATTATTTAAGAAAATCACCAACGATATCCTCGAGAAATTCCCAACATTGGATATCTGTTCTCTCACTAACTCTCAAGCTGTCTTAGTTGAAAACGGAACTAGAAAATTAATGAGTATTTAGATTATTCAATTATAGGGTGTAAAAAGAGGATAAAAACAGTTCTATATTTTAGAAAATTTTTGGAGACATCTCAATGAAAAAAGCATTGTTAATTATTAATCCAACCTCTGGTGGAGAAAAGGCATTAGATTACAAAGAAATTTTGGAAAACAAAGCTAAAAAGTATTTTAACGATATCGAAACAATGATTACTCAAAAAGCTGAGGATGCAACTCACTTTTCTGAAAAGGCATCTAAAGAACATTATGATGCAGTAATTGTTTTTGGTGGAGATGGAACTGTCAATGAGGTTATTTCAGGAATTGCTGAGAAAGATTACATTCCAAAATTGGGGATCATTCCTGGTGGGACAGGCAACTTAATCACAAAATTATTAGGAATAAGCCAAGATATTGATCAGGCAATTGAAGAACTGGATTTCAATTTTACTAATACTATTGATATTGGAAAAGTTAATAACAGTTATTTTGGTTATGTCTTTAGCATTGGTTCTTTGCCAGAAGCCATTCATAATGTTGAAATAGAAGATAAGACAAAATTTGGAATCTTTGCGTATGCATTAAATACAATGAAGTCAATCATGAAAGATGACGTGTTTAATATTCGTATTGAAACTGAAAATGGAAGTTATAATGGAGAAGCTAGTCAAGTATTAGTCTTATTATCCAACTATTACGCTGATAAAAAACTATTTGATGAAAATAAAGATGGATACGGAAATATCTTAATTTTAAAAGATGCCTCCATCCTTTCTAAACTATCTGCAATTCCAGATTTGTTAAAAGGAGATGTTGTGGCTAATGATCACATCGAATACATTAAAGCAAGAAATATTAAAATTTCTTCTGATACTGAGTTAGAAACAGATGTTGACGGTGATAAATCAGATAAGCTTCCTGTAAATATTAAAATACTTGGTAACCATATCAAAGTTTATTCATCACCGAAAGAATAATATGTTTTTACCAAAAATAATTTAAATGATGAAAAAGAGACTAACTTAATGTAGTCTCCTTTTTTTACTATTTAGTTAAAACAATTCGATCTGACGGATCACGATCGAGATCATCAACTATAATTTGATTATCATTGACAGTATAAATTTTGACATCATCACTAATCGTCATGCGTTGATTTACTGAATCAAAAGTAACTTGCTTCACCTCTTTATCTCCATCAGGTTCCACTTCCGTCCATGTTCCGGTTGCACCATTCACAACCAGAATAATTTGGTCTTCTTCATCCACACCGTTATAAGTCCCATCAATATTTGTAGGCTGTGTTACTGGAGATTCAGAACTTTGAACTGTTTGAGACTGATTGTTGTTTGATGCCGATACAGAAGCATTTTGCTTAGCAGATTGATTGGATTGTTGTTGACTAACAGTCTGTTGAACAGGTTGAGCTGTCTGAGAACATGCAGTTAATAGAGCAATACTTGCTAAAGAAACAATAGAAATTATAAGTTTAATTATTTTCATAGTGAATTCCTTCCTTTTTGCGAACTAAATAAAGAAAAGTTCACTTTAGTTAGTTAGCTACATATACAGTATACCAACATAAAAATAGAAGTCAATTTATACGCTTATGTTTATCTTGTATGTATATCATTGAATTTAAGACAATCTCAATTAACAGATACATATGAGAGCTATTAACAATATTTGATATAAAAGAGAAGTTTCCGGAAAACGCTTCTTTTTCGGAAAGTCATAGTTTTTAAATTCTTTCTATAAGCTAGTATATTCATTGAAATTTATCCAAAAAAGGTAGAGTTTGAATTGAAATACAGTACAATAGTTCGCATTTGGCAAAAAGAAAAAAGCCTTTGAAATCAACGTTTCAATGGCTTTTAGCTTAATAAATTTTTTTTCTGTAATTATCAAGTATTACAACCTATATTTCTTTTAATATTTTATCAAATAATTTTTCTAATTTCCATAATTCTCCATAGACAGTTCCGTCCATATAAAGGTTGTAAATTTCATCATCTTGTTCCACTCGTATTTGTGCAGAATATCCTTTTGATAGTGCTAAGGAACGAATAACTTCCCGTTGAGTTCGTCCATTACCTTCTCGAAAGGGATGGAAATAATTAAGATTATCAAGAATTTTTGCTAAATGTTTAATGATTTCATCTCTTGAGTTGGCAGTTTGATGATAGGAATGAATGAGATGATTTATATAAGTTTCCGCAGCATTAAACGACTGTATCGACATAAAAGGATTACCACTTTTAGAGATATTCACCTTGCGATATTGTCCTGACCAAGCATAAACATCTTGAAACAAATAGTTATGAATGGCTAAAATATTACTCATGGAGTAGACTTTAATGGCTTTCAAACGCAAATCTGCAAGTCTTTTAGTAACGAATAAGTGTTCATTTCGGTAGGCTTCTTCAATATTTGTAACATTTTGTTTATTGATTAAGACTGTGGAATTTGGATAGGTATATTGGTGATTGGGGTCAATGTACTCATAGCCTTCGTATTGATTTTTAACCAATATTCAATTCCTTTCGTTTGTTGATAACATAAGTTTTTAAATCAATCACATCTTGAACAGTAGGTTCATAATTTTCAATCATTGATGACCCAATAGCATACCAGACAGTATCAAAATCCGAAAAGTTATCAAAGGGAATCCCTAAAATTGTTAATTCTTCTTTATTTACATCAAGAGTCATGGCACACCTCCTTATATAGAGTTATCCTTATTATACCATAAAATCGGTATTTTCACCTAAAGGATAGAGACCAAAAGATATATGTAAGCATATAGATTAATACTTACAGAACTAAAAATATTCCCCTGTTTTTAGTCCAACTGAAACCCATACTTTCCAAACCAGGTCTTAAGAAAAAAGGTAGAGAAAAAGGTAGAGTTTGAATTGAAATACAGTGCAATATATCGCATTTGGCAAAAAGAAAAAACGCTTGAAATCAGCGTTTTTCTTCTGTATTGATTCGTATTGAACCCCTACTTCACTTCTGTAAACACAACGTGTTTGCGAAGTTTTGGTGAGTATTTCTTCAATTGAAGACGGTCTGGAGTGTTACGTTTGTTTTTAGAAGTAAGGTACAAGCGTTCACCAGATTCTTTGTGTTCAAGTGTAATATTTACGCGCATGGTATCTCCCTTCTATTATTCAGCTGATGCAACTTTAGCGATCTTACGTCCTTTGTAGTATCCTTTAAGTGATACACGGTGTGAACGTGAGTAATCTCCAGTTGCTTCGTCAAAGTTTACAGATGGAGCTGTTACTTTGTAGTGCGTACGACGTTTGTTTTTCTTCGCTTTTGATGTGCGACGTGCAGGTACTGCCATTTCGTTTTTCTCCTTTTAAGATATAAATTCAATTAGGTTTGATTTTCATCAACTTTAACAGTATAACAAAACTTTTTTGTAAAGTAAAGTTACTTGACAAAAAATTGTTAAAAAAATCTCCCGCCCCATCAAATGGGACAGGAGTTCTCCTTAAAGGTCTATTTCAAATGGCTCATCAATCGTTTCCGAAACATATTTGCCATCCTTTTTTCGTTGTTTGACACATTCTGTCAGCAGGTACTCGATCTGCCCATTGACCGATCGAAAGTCATCTTCTGCCCATGATGCGATAGCAGCATATAACTTGGCTGACAATCTAAGTGGAATCTGTTTTTTCTTTTGGTCAGCCATTCTTAATAGAGACTTCCCGTATTAACAATTGGTTGTGCATCATGATTGCCACAGAGAACGACAAGAAGGTTCGAAACCATGGCAGCCTTCCGTTCTTCGTCTAGCTCTACAATCTCTCCTTCGCTCAGGCGTTCAAGGGCCATTTCAACCATCCCAACTGCTCCGTCGACTATCATCTTCCGCGCATCGATAATGGCAGAAGCTTGTTGGCGTTGAAGCATGACAGCTGCGATTTCTGGAGCATAGGCCAAGTAGGTAATACGAGCTTCTAGAATTTCGAGCCCAGCATCTTTTACACGTGCTTGAATCTCTTCTCGAATACGACTGGCCACAATTTCACTGGAGCCTCTTAGGCTACCCTCATCTGCCTGGCCGTCTCCTGTCGTATCGACATTAGGAGCTACATCATAAGGATAGATACGGACAATATTACGAAGAGCACTATCACACTGCAATGAGAGATATTCTTTGTAGTTATCCACATTGAAGACTGCTTTAGCCGTATCCACTACACGCCAAGTGACTGCAATACCGATTTCTACAGGATTTCCCAAACAGTCATTAATCTTCTGACGAGAGTTGTTCAAGGTCATCACTTTTAAGGAAATATTCTTTTTACCTGTCTCGATAGAAATACTGTTACCTTCTGCTGTTTTACTGACAGACATGGGTGACTTGGTGGTGACATCACCACTTTGGCCCAAGCGGGTGTTATTGGCAGGATTGACAGCGACACAGAAGGGATTGACAAAGTAAATACCCGCTTCTCGAATGGTTCCAATATAGTTCCCAAACAAGGTCAAAACCAAGGCCTCTTGCGGTTTAATAATTTTGATCCCCGCATAGCACACCAGACTAGCAATAAAGAGAAAAATACAGGTAATAACTGCAATCGCAAGTGGAAAACCTTCTGGTAGACTAGCAATTGCACTAATAAAGGCTAAAACTAAGACAAGATCCCCAACTAGCAAGCCTATAAGGGCAGCTAAGCCGTTTTTCTTTTGGGTTAAAATTTTTTCTTCCATGGGACGAACCCTTCTTTCTTTGTGATATCTAAATGATATCACTTTGCTTACAAAAGTCAAGATATAACTGTAAATTATTTTAGCAAGAAACCGAGCAAGCTGAATTGTCTGAAAATTCAAGAATTTTCTTCTGTCGTTGGGCCGTAAATTGTGCTATAATAATAAAAAATACGATGAGAGGGAATCAGATGACAGAATTAGATACACGCCATCGCAGTAGTGTCTACGACAGCATGGTCAAGTCACCTAACCGGGCCATGCTTCGGGCAACTGGGATGACAGATGAAAACTTTGAAAAACCAATCGTAGGGGTGATCTCTACTTGGGCTGAAAACACACCTTGTAACATGCACCTGCATGATTTTGGAAAATTGGCCAAAGAAGGTGTGAAAGATGCGGGAGCTTGGCCGGTTCAATTCGGAACCATTACGGTTGCCGATGGGATTGCTATGGGAACGCCTGGGATGCGCTTCTCCTTGACTTCTCGTGATATCATTGCAGACTCTATCGAAGCTGCTATGGGCGGTCACAACGTGGATGCCTTCGTAGCCATCGGGGGCTGTGATAAGAACATGCCTGGTTCGATGATCGCCATTGCCAATATGGATATCCCAGCGATCTTTGCCTATGGTGGTACCATTGCACCGGGTAATCTGAACGGCAAGGATATCGACTTGGTTTCTGTTTTCGAAGGGATCGGGAAATGGAACCATGGTGACATGACGGCTGAAGAAGTGAAGCAACTGGAATGTAATGCCTGCCCTGGCCCTGGTGGCTGTGGTGGGATGTATACGGCCAACACCATGGCGACTGCGATCGAGGTCCTTGGTATGAGCTTGCCAGGTTCCTCTTCTCACCCTGCTGAATCAGCTGATAAAAAAGCCGATATCGAAGAAGCGGGTCGTGCAGTTGTCAAAATGCTTGAAATGGGACTGAAACCATCTGATATCTTGACCCGTGAAGCCTTTGAAGATGCCATCACAGTCACAATGGCACTGGGTGGATCCACCAATGCGACCCTTCACTTGCTCGCTATTGCTCACGCAGCTAACGTTGATTTGACCCTTGAAGATTTCAACGATTTCCAAGAACGTGTGCCTCATTTGGCAGACTTGAAACCTTCAGGTCAATACGTCTTCCAAGACCTTTACAATGTCGGTGGTGTGCCAGCCGTCATGAAATACCTTCTTAAGAACGGTTTCCTTCATGGGGATCGCATCACATGTACCGGTAAAACGGTGGCTGAAAACTTAGAAGCCTTTGCTGATTTGACACCAGGTCAAAAAGTTATCATGCCGCTTGAAAATCCAAAACGTGCGGATGGTCCATTGATCATCCTGAAAGGGAACTTGGCTCCAGAAGGGGCGGTTGCTAAAGTATCAGGTGTGAAAGTTCGTAACATCACTGGTCCTGCTAAGGTCTTTGACTCGGAAGAAGCTGCCATTGAAGCGGTTCTTTCGGATGAAATCGTGGATGGCGACGTTGTTGTTGTTCGTTTCGTAGGTCCGAAGGGTGGTCCTGGTATGCCGGAAATGCTGTCCTTGTCATCCATGATCGTTGGAAAAGGCCAAGGAGACAAGGTGGCCCTCTTGACAGACGGACGCTTCTCTGGTGGTACTTATGGTCTCGTTGTTGGACACATCGCGCCTGAAGCTCAGGTCGGCGGCCCAATTGCCTACCTCCACACAGGAGATCTGGTAACGGTTGACCAAGATACTAAAGAAATCACCATGCACGTTTCAGACGAAGAGTTAGCCAAACGGAAGGCTGAAACAACCTTGCCACCACTGTATAGCCGTGGGGTTCTCGGTAAGTATGCCCACACGGTATCCTCTGCTTCACGCGGTGCCGTGACAGACTTCTGGAATATGGAACAGTCTGGTAAACAGTAAGATATGAAAAAACTCACTTTACGAATTTGTAAAGTGAGTTTTATTGATTTATCGCGGTGGAAGGCCAAGTGCAATACGCCCATAACGGCTGATCCGGGTAATTTTCCAAGCTGGCGACCAGGTTACTTCTACTTTGACGTCTTCGATACCGTCAATTTCTTTTAGGCGGGCGACGATTTCGATAGGCAGACTTTCCGCACAGTCACAAGCGGTATCGGTAAAGGTCATGACTACTTTGCAAGTCCCTTCCTCATCCAGATCCAACTCATAAATCAAACCGAGGTTGTAGACGTCCAATTCAACATCGGTATCAAACACAAGCTCTAACTTCTCAATCAATTGTTTCTCCAGTGCCAAGGCACGGTCGTTAATCTTGATATCCTCTCTCATCTCGCTATCCTTTCCCTCCTTTGATGAAGACTATTTTCTCACAATTCTGACAATAATGCAAGTTCACCTAGAATGAGATCGAATGACAGCTAAAAATCAAACTATCCGTCTTAAGACTGATTTAAAATTACAGGAACTTATCTTAAGTTTTCTTTAAGTTTTCCGATTTATACTAGTACCATCAAATGAAGACCTCCTAACTTTGTTTGATAGAAAATCCTAAACTTTTTCATAATAATCTCCCATAAAGGCCACCAAATCAGGTGGCTTTTTTCTATGTACCTTGGCGAACGTTAGTGAGCTTAGGTACATTGATGCAGTTCGAACGCTAGTGAGAACTACGTTCCTTATTTTTTTACGAGCATCAGCGAGTTTAGGTACGTTGACGCAGTTTGAGCGGAGATAACTAGACTCCTATAAAAAGGATGTGTGAAGAAAGTTTTAAAACCTTCAAAAATTTTTTTCAGCTCTATCTTTCTATTATTTCCTATATTTGTAGGCGAAATAGCTATTTTACGGGCTTTGTCCCCCGATAATTCCTTTTGCCTCCTCCAAGTTCTTGTGCTATAATGATACGGATACTGTTCATTTTAACAAGGAGGCGCATTATGAAACAAAACCATTCACGTTTTCTCATTCCAGGGATCCTTTTACTAGGAGTGGTCTTGCGGGCCCCATTTACGACCCTCTCCACTGTCTTATCAGATATTGCTGCTAGCTTTGGTGTCGAGGTGAGTTCTCTTGGCCTCTTGACGAGTCTACCCCTCCTAACATTCGCTATTTTCTCTCCTTTTGCTACTAGCTGGGCGAGACGCTTTGGGATTGAGCGACTCTTTCTCGGAGTCTTGATCCTGATGACGATTGGATCTGCTCTACGCACCATCAATCTGCCACTCCTCTATGTGGGAACTCTTTTGATTGGTGCTGCTATTGCCTTTATCAATGTCCTTCTACCAAGCTTGATCCAAGCTAATGAACCAAAACGTCTTGGCTTCTTAACAACACTTTATATCACTGCAATGGGCTTGTCTACTGCGGTAGCTTCTTCTGTCGCTGTTCCTATCACTCAAGCCACCTCTTGGCAAGGTCTGGTTTGGGTGCTGACAGTTGTCTGTACGCTTGCACTTGTGATCTGGCTCCCCAATGCTCGTCATAATCATTATTTGAAAAAAAGCTCTTCTTCTAATGAAAATAAGACTAGTTGGTATAAGAATGGCAAGGTTTGGGCCATCATGCTTTTCTGTGGTCTCCAGTCTCTCTTATTCTATACCACGATGACCTGGCTTCCTACTATGGCAACCCAAGCCGGCATCAGTCAAGCCAATGCAGGAATTTTAGCATCTGTATTCACCCTGATGAGTCTTCCTTTCTCTATGACCATTCCAAGTCTCACCACCAGCCTTTCTGAACGAAACCGTCACATCATGCTGATAACGACTGTTTTAGCTGGTTTTACTGGAATTGCCATGCTGTTACTAAAGACAGACAACTTCATTTACTGGTTGATCCTGAATATCTTGATCGGAAGTTTTACGAGTATCTTATTCCCTTACCTCATGGTCACCTTCTCCATGAAGTCTAGCTCTCCCGAGAAAACTGCTCAGCTCTCAGGACTAGCTCAAACAGGAGGATACGTCTTTGCTGCACTTGGGCCTATCTTATTTGGTTCAAGCCAACAAATCTTCCACTCTTGGACACCCGGGATTCTTATTCTTCTTGTTGTTGCTTTGTTTATGAGTATGGCTCTCTATCAAGTTGAAAAATCTGATATCATCCTTTAATCCACTAGGTCCCATTGAGCAATGGGATCTATTTTTTATACAAAAAAAGAATCAGGAATATCCTGATTCTTTGCTATGTCTTAATTATTCGTAAAATGATACGTGTACGTGGTCGTAGTGATTTTCTGTTACGCTACCACGGTCTGGCATTTCATTCCAAGTGTTTGCTGGTCCATAAATGTTATTTACTGGAGCATAGAAACGTTGTTTCCAGATGATGTAAGAAATTCCATTTTCTTGCATGTGATCGATTGCATATTGAGCTACTTGATCACCAATCGCTGAACTTTCTGGAACCATAACGTCTATCGCAAGACCTTTACCGTGATCTTCTGGGTCACCAGGACGGTAACCACCGATATCAGTCAAGCCAAGTTCATTAATCACTTGTTCTTTGAATTTAATTGTTTGAGGTCGAAGACCTTCATTTGAAGTTGGAGTTGCTGTTGAAGGAGTTGCAGCTGTCGTATCAACAACTGGTGCTGGTGCACCATATTGTGGTGTTGAAGCAACCGCAGTAACTTCTGGTTCTGCTGGAACTTCTACGACTGGAGCTGGTTCAGCTACTGGAGTCGCTGGGGCTTCCTCAACAACTGGTGCTTCTGCAGGAGCCGCTACTTCAGCTGGCGCTGCAGCAGGTTGCGCAGGTGCTTCTTCAACAACTGGTGCTGGCGCTTCCTCTGCTACTGGAGCTGCTGGTGCAGGTGTTTCAGCTGGCGCTTCTGGAGTTGGCAAGCTTTCTGATACTTGGTCTGCCACTGCTGCTACAACTGCAGGTGCTTGAGGGAGTTCTACAGCTTGGTTGCTTTCATCTGCTACTGGTTTTGTCAAATCACCTACTGCAACAGTTTGGTTGTCTACTTTGATTTGGTTGTTTGTCAAATCAGCAGAAGTTGTCACAGTTGCATCAGCATTACCTGCTGTAGGAGTTTGGATTTCTACACCTGTCACTTGGTTTTGATCATTGACAGTTGTTGTCAAGACAGTTCCTGGGAAAATCAAATCAATGTTGCTGATTTGGTTCAAGTTTGCCAAAACAGTTACGTCAACATTCAAAGCTTCCGCAATCGTGCTTAGGGTATCCCCATATTTGATGGTGTAGGTTTGTTTGTTTTCTGAAGTTGAAATATCTGCACGAATTTCATCTACAGAACGGGCAACCCAGTCCCCATTTGATTCTGCTTTACCAGTTGTAAATGGCAAGACCGCCATAGCAACAGTAGAAGCGATCAAAGCTTTTTTATTTACTTTCTTCATACGTTCTTTCCTCGTTTTCTTATTATCGGAGATTTATCTCCAGACAGATACATTTAATATTCTACCACATTTTTTGTCTTTAAAATGGCTCTTCTTTTCTTTTAATCTAACTGACCCTAATTTGTAACATTAGTCCTTTCTTGTTACAATCTCTTAACAATTAATGACAGTTAGTACTATTTGGACAATCAAACAAATTCATTGTATCAGAAGCCTTTGAAAGCCATGGACGAGGGAATTTTGAAAGATTTTTCAGTTGAATAAAAGCTAAAAAACACCCCAAGTTCGTGTCCTGTAGACATCACTTGAGGTGCTGTTTTAACGGCTTTGTATCTTATTAATTGAACACGCCCTAAATGCTGTGTGTAAAACGCAAACTGTAATAGTACTAACTTCAAAGGCACAGTAGCTGATTGGATTTTTCTCTCGCTTTAAGAGCTCGGAAAAATCCTAATCAGCCTTGTGGGGGCAGGACAACGAAGCATTCTATACAACAGTGCTTCTGTCCTGCTCCCTATTTTCCTTTGAGTTGCTTAACGGCTTTGTATCTTGATGTATCTTATTTGACCTTCATCATTCGGACCAGGTTGGCGCGTTCGGCTTCTTCGAGTTTCATTTCGATATAGTAGATGGTTTCCTTGAGATCGGGGATGGTCGCATATTCCAATCCATTGACCCGACGGCGTGTCTTTTCGATCTCATCGGCCATGAGCTGACAAGTTTTTTCAATCTCTGCCAGGCGCAACAGGTCTGGAAGGAGCTCTTCCATTTCTTGAATGGTGTTGTCCATCTGGCTATTGGAAGCCACATAGCTGTAGACCACGTCTCCCTCATCGTCTCCATATGGATTGTCAATATGGGCATGCATCTTGGGCACACGCACACTCATGATGTTCTCCGTCTCGATATGCAGGCTGACTTCCCGCGTCGGAACTGCAAAGATTTCCTGGACCATGAGGTCGTTTTCCAGACATTTGGCCAGGACAAACTCTTGCATATTGCCAATGAGAGCTGCCTCAACCTTCTGACGGAGGCGGTCATTTTCACGGACCGATTCGATGAAGCGTCGCATGAGCTCGTCTCGTTTGTCCTTGAGAAGTTTATGTCCTCTGGTTGCCGTTTTCAGACGCTCTTTGAGGGTGTTTAACTCCATCCGAGTGGGTTTGACATTTAATCGTGCCATCTGACTTCCTCCTTTCTACTCCTAGGCTTGTGCTTCCTGAGAAGTTTTTGGGAGGTATTCGTCAATCATGTCATCCTTGATCCGCTTGAGCTCTGTCCGTGGCAAGATAGCCAGCAATTCCCAACCTAGATCCAGACTTTCTTGAATGGTCCGATTGGTGGTAAAGCCTTGGTTGATGTACTCCTTCTCAAAGCGATCCGTAAATTTGACATAAAGTTTGTCGGTATCGGACAAGGCGGATTCTCCGAGCACCACGGCTAATTCTTTGGCTTGTTTCCCTTGGGCATAGGCCGCAAAGAGCTGGTTCATGGTCGCCGCATGGTCTTTCCGAGTCTTGCCTTCACCAGAACCCTTGTCCTTCAAACGGGAAAGGGAGGGAAGAACATTGATCGGTGGGCGGTAACCACTATTGTAGAGATCGCGGGACAGAATAATCTGACCTTCGGTGATGTAGCCTGTCAAGTCAGGGATGGGGTGGGTGATATCATCTTCTGGCATAGAGAGGATCGGAATTTGGGTCACAGATCCTTTCTTTCCAACCAAGCGTCCTGCACGTTCGTAGAGGGTTGAGAGGTTGGTATAAAGGTAGCCTGGATAGCCCCGACGTCCTGGAACCTCACGGCGGGCAGCAGATACTTCCCGAAGGGCTTCACAGTAGTTGGTCATGTCGGTCATGATAACCAAGACATGCATGTCTTTTTCATAGGCCAAATATTCTGCTGCGGTCAAGGCGATCCGAGGAGTCGCAATCCGCTCGATAGCGGGGTCATTAGCTAGATTGATAAAGAGGACCGAGCGGTCAATCGCACCTGTTTCCCGCAGGTCGTTCATAAAGAACTCGGCTTCTTCGAAGGTAATGCCCATGGCCGCAAAGACCACGGCGAAGTTTTCCTCCGAATTAAGCACAGTTGCTTGGCGGGCAATTTGAGCTGCTAATTCTTTGTGAGGAAGCCCTGATCCAGAGAATACTGGGAGTTTTTGGCCCCGAACCAAGGTATTCAAATGGTCAATGGCTGAGATCCCTGTCTGGATAAATTCATCTGGATAGTCCCGTGATACTGGGTTGATGGCTTGACCGTCAATGTCCAAGTACTTCTCTGGAATAATCTCTGGACCACCATCAATCGGTTTGCCCATCCCGTTAAAGATGCGTCCCACCATGTCTTCTGATACTGGAAGTTCTAGGGGACGTCCGGTAAAGCGAACCTTGGCTTTTTCCAAATTAATCCCGCTAGATCCTTCAAAGAGTTGGACCATGGCCTTGTCTTCTTGGACTTCGAGGACTTGTCCCTGACGGGTTGTTCCGTCATGGAGCTTGATTTCTACGAGTTCATTGTAGTGAACCCCCTCGACCTGATCGACAATCATCAAGGGGCCAACAACTTCGCTGACAGTACGGTATTCTTTAATCACGCTCATTGTCTACTCCTCCTTTTGCGACGATTTGGTGTAGGGATTCTACGATTTCTTCTTTTAAAGCTTGGATGGTGGCCAACTGATCCTCATGGATGAACTTGCTCCGGGCAATGCGGTCCCGAAGGTCTACAGTTCCTTCCATGATTTCTGTGAAGTAAGCTCCCAATTCTAGTGCTTTTTGACTTTCTTGGTCAAAGGTCAAAATGTTGGTCAACAAGGCCACCTGCTTGCTGAAAGAGGTATAGGTATCGACCTCATCAAAGGCATTTTGTTGCAGGTAGTCTTCGCGGATCATCTTGGCCGCATTCATGGTCAAGCGGTCTTTTTCAGACAAGGAATCCAGACCAACCAAACGCACGATCTCTTGCAATTCACTCTCTTTTTGCAACAGGTTCATGGCGCGGGTCACTTTTTCTGCCCAGCTAATCTGCTCATGTTGATCGATATATTGGCCTACCTCATCCTGGTAAAGGGAATAAGAACTCAACCAGTTGATGGCTGGGAAGTGGCGGCGTTGCGCCAACTGAGCATCTAGTCCCCAGAAGACCTTAACAATTCGCAAGGTATTTTGCGTTACCGGCTCTGAAATATCTCCACCCGGAGGAGAGACGGCACCGATGGCGGTAATCGAGCCTTCACGCGCAGTAGTTCCAAGTGTCTTGACCCGACCTGCACGCTCGTAGTATTCGGCGATCCGGCTACCAAGGTAGGCTGGGTAGCCTTCATCCCCTGGCATTTCTTCTAGACGACCAGACATTTCACGGAGAGCTTCTGCCCAGCGCGATGTCGAATCCGCCATGATGGCAACGGAATAGCCCATATCACGGAAATATTCTGCAATAGTGATCCCTGTGTAGATGGAAGCTTCCCGCGCCGCTACTGGCATGTTCGAAGTGTTAGCGATCAGAACGGTCCGTTGCATGATGGATTGACCAGTCGTTGGATCGATCAATTCTGGAAATTCATTCAGAACGTCCGTCATTTCATTTCCACGTTCCCCACAACCCACGTAAATTACGATGTCTACATTGGCAAACTTGGCCACCTGGTGTTGCACAACCGTCTTTCCAGCTCCGAAAGGACCAGGAACAGCTGCAGCTCCACCCTTAGTCACAGGGAAGAAGGTATCGATGACCCGTTGACCTGTAACCAAAGGCTCTACTGGAATCAGTTTTTGTGCAAAGGGACGGCCTCGACGAACCGGCCATTTTTGCATCAAAGTACCAGTAAAGAGGGTGCCATCAGCCTGCTCGATCTCATAAACCGGCTCTTCTACTGTGTAAGAACCTGCTACGATCTTGGTCACACGTCCACTGACTCCAAATGGCACCATGATGCGGTGTTCCACCATATTGGTCTCCTGAACGGTACCAACGATGTCTCCTGCGACTACCTCAGTTCCTTCTGCTACACTTGGTTCGAAGGTCCATTTGGTGTCACGATCGAGATTAGGAACTTGCACCCCACGAACCAAAAAATCGCTGGCGGTGACTTCTTGGAAACGTTCCAAGGGGCGTTGGATTCCGTCAAACATCTGAGAGATCAAGCCTGGTCCCAACTCGACAGAAAGGGGAGCTCCAGTTGTTACCACTGGTTCTCCTGGACCGACTCCAGACGTTTCTTCATATACTTGGATAGATGCTTCGTCCCGACGCATCTCAATAATTTCGCCAATCAAACCAAGATCGCCGACCCGGCAAATGTCTTGGATATTGGCCTCCTGCATCCCTGATGCGACCACCAAGGGGCCGGAAACTTTAATAATTTTTCCTTGAGTCATGTATTCCTCCTGGGAATCCTTTGTTTCTTTGTTTTACTTTTGTACTATCTCTCTTAGAGATTGCTTTTGTTGACCATTGGCCTCGAAATTAGTTGGATCCAACCAAGCTTCGAAACGCTCTTTGATAGCTGGCCATTCTTGGTCAATGATAGATAACCAATCTGTGTCTCGAGTCCGACCTTTATAGACAACAGCCTGACGGAAACACCCTTCATAGGTGAACCCCAAGCGCTCAGCTGCTTTGCGAGAAGCTTGGTTTAAGGCATCGCATTTCCACTCATAGCGGCGGTAGCCTAAATCCTCAAACACGTAGCGCGCTAACAGATACTGGGCTTCCGTAGCCATGCGTGTCTTTTGGAGCGCTGGTGAGTAGGTCACTGCTCCGACTTCGATCACCCGATTAGCTTGATCGATCCGCATGAGAGAGAAAGTCCCCAAAGCCTTGCCTGAATCTTTGTCTACAATCGCATAGTAAAAGCGACCTTGATCTGTCATGAGATCATCCAATAAGCGGTCCCACTCCTCTTTATTGTGGGCAGGGCCTTTGAACAGAAAGGTCCACATCGCTGCTGGAGAGTCCGGCCCGTAGACCTGATAAAGATCTGCTCCATGTTTTTCTTTTGAGAGGCGCTCGATCACGGTATAGCGACCTTCGATCCGCTCAATAGCTGGCAGACCCCCCGGTGTAAAATCAGGCATGGCATCGCCAATCGCTTGGCCAAATTCATTTGTTCTCATAAAATATCCTGTCCGACTGCTTTTTCGACATTGTCCCGAATTCGCTGCCGCCCCAATCCAGTCGTTCCCTTATGAGTAGGGATCAAGATGACGGCTGGGGTTACTTGGCGATCATAGTAGGCAATGGTATCTGGGATTTCCTGAGCCATATCTTCCGTCAGATAGATGATGCCAAAATCTTCTTGGCTCAAGTGACGTAAGGTATTGATGGTTTCCTGAGCCTCTGCTACGGGAAAGGTCTGAAAGCCAATCATTTGAAAAGGAAGGATGGCATCACGGTTTCCCACAACGGCAATTTTTTGCGTTTTACTGGCCATAGATTGGTCTCATCCTTTCTTTTATTTTGTCAATCGGGAGTTGATTATCCAGACCCGTCAAGACCAAACGAAGGTTCTTCACCTCCAGCTCTTTTCCAAAGAGATAGCGAGCTAAAGGCAAGGGCCCGTCTGTCTCAAAGGAAGCTTGTTCCAAAATTCGGTACTTAAGCACATGCTCCAGATATTCCACTGTCTCAGCAGTTACTCTGCCTGCTCGCATCTGCTCTTCGTACTGTGTCAATTCCACATTATAAGGCAAGGGATTGACTTGTTGGAACCAACTGATGAGGTTGCCCTGCTCGACACACTGAATGACTTCTCTTGCTGAGAGGCTCCCTGCATCAGACAAAAGTTGCTTCATAAAGCTGTTCGGCTTTTTCAAACTGAGGGCCCGCTCAACTGTGATGACATTGTAACAATCAATGGTCAAGGTGACCAAGGATTTTAAAAGTGGATGGTCCAGATCTTTCGCCAAGCGTTTGAGATGATCAAAGTAAGCCAAATCCATGCCGATCTCCAGAACCCGAATATCCTGATAGTCGACATATTCCTGCCAGGTTGCTGCGACTTCTTGAGCCATAAACTCTGGGCAGTTCTCTGAAGAAAAGGTCTTGGCTACTTGTTCAAGAACCGCTAAGGAATAGGGACCTGCATCCAATAATAGGAAGTTCAAATCCCGCCCCGTTGCTCGCTCTTTCAAGAAGACCTTGAGATTGTGATAGGTGTACTTGAGGGCGAAGAGGTCGACTACCGCAGGGTTCGGAGCCACCTGATAAGCCCAATCGTACTCTGCTAGAAGGTGCTTCATCAAGGCTTGCTCGACCACTTGGACTTGACGCAGTTGATCTGCCTCCAAGGCATAGGCCGTCCCTTGCAAGAGATTAGCACGCGCTTCTGCATCGGAGCTATTCAGAAGGGCATCAAACTGAGCCGGGCTCAAAAAACTAGCTTCACGTACACTAATCCCGGTATTTACTTGAGAATACGTCCGTTCACTCATAGCCCCTCCTAGTTTTTCTCTTCTTTAAAAATGCTGGCTGCCATATGGAAGCTCTGCTCCTCCCGCACAGCATCAACCAAATCACGGTAGAGGTAGCTGGCATCCACTTTGCCAAAGGAAAGGACAAAACCAGCCTCTTGGGTAAGCGTTTCTTTCGCTAATTGAAGCTGTGGATAGGCCTCTATCAAATCCTGACGATCTTGATCTGTCAATTTTTCTGCCGTCACAGCACCAAACGTTAAGACCATTGCTCGATCTGCATAGCGAGGAAGAACGCGATGCAGAAATGCGAGTTCTTCTTGGCGTGACCAAGTAGCCATTTTCTGGTAGGCATCCGCAAACAACTCTTTTAAGACCCGTTGCTTGGTGACCAATGTCGATTGGCGCTTTTGATTTTCTATTTGTTGGCTTTCACGTTGCAAGCGGCGCTCAATGGTTTGCAATTGAACCGTCCGTTGGTGTAACTTTTCTTCTACCAAACGAGCTTCCTGCAACTGGGACTCTGCTTGAACCTTAGCCGTTGCTTCCGCTACTAATTTCCGACCTTTTTCATGGGCCTGTTCAAGGATGGAATCCTTTAATTGGGAATAATCCGTCATTGTTTTTATTTCCTCCTTTGGAGTTCTTCGCCACCGATAATAGACGAAGAGAACATTCCTCTTCTTTGACTGAGGTGTGTCTAGATTAGCCGACGCGAAGAGTCAAAAGGAAGGACACAACGAAGGCCAAGATGGCATAGGTTTCAACCATGGCCGCAAGGATAACCCCTTTCATCATGTCTTCAGGGCGTTTTGCCAAGATTTGCATCCCAGCAGTTGCGACATTTCCTTGGTGTTTTGCTGAGAAATAGCCGACGATCGCTACTGGAAGGGCTGTGAAGAAGTAAGCAACTCCTGTTTCAAGAGCCATATCTGGTTTAATTTGCAACCAGATCAAGATCCCGATAACGAAACCGTACAAACCTTGTGTACCTGGCAACAATTGCAAGATCAAGGCTTGGGCAAATTTTTCTGGCTGTTCTTTCAAGAGTGCGGCAGCTGCTTGACCAGTCTTACCAACACCGAGGGCTGAACCCATTCCACTAAGAGCCACTGCAATGGCTACACCAAGTGCTGCAAAGAAGGCACCCCCATGGGTTGAGAAATATGAAGCTAAAGATTCCATGAATATACTCCTATAAAATTTTTTATGATTGATTTACTAAATTATTTTTTTGTTTTGACATAGCGTTCCGACGGTTTTAGAGGTCGGAAGGGCTTGCCACCACCCTCGTAGAACTTGCCAAAGAACTCGACAAAGATCAAACGTGCTCCATGCACATAGCCTGATAAGAAGGACAGGAACATGTTGATGGCATGAAGGAGGACAAAGAGGACAAGGCCGACGGTGAATCGTCCCAGGGTTGGGAAGAGATTGACAATCAGGTTAAAGGCCGACCCGATGCTGGCCCCTGATAAACCAAGCGCCATCAAACGGGTAAAGCTGACCAAGTCTCCGACATAGCCACTAACATTGTAGAGATTAAAGAGACCAGCTGCAAGTCCTGATAATTTCTTAGCACTGACAATGGACACGACCAAAATGCCAATCGCATTGAGAATGGCTAGCCACTGGCCAATGGGGACTAGGTAGGATAAGCCTGGTAGGATGTTTCCGACCGCTAAGAGCATCAAGCCCAATAAAATCAAGACCCAGGCAAAGCCTGCATTGTAGGCTTCGGTGTAGTCTTTCAGGCGGACATTTTTCATCCCACCTAGGAAGAGACCGACCAGAACGGTGATGAAACCAAAGACAACCGATAGGATCAAGATAGTCATGGCATTGGTCGTCGTACTGATCAAAGCAAAGGGCATCTCAAAGCCGAAGAAGGAACCGTAGACGACTCCCCAAAGGGCTACCGAGATTCCTAAGAGGCAGAAAAAGCGAAGGTTTTTTGCTGCGCTCGGCTGAAGCTTGAAAGCTTTTAGAGCAAAGCCAGTTGCCAACGTCAACAAGAGACCATAGCCGATATCTGCTACCATCATGCCGAAGAAAACAAAGTAGAAGAGAGAGACGATTGGTGTCGGATCTTTCTCGTAATACTTGGGCAAAGCATACATCTCCGTCACTAACTCGAAGGGCTCCACCAAGGCATTGTTTTTCAGTTTGATTGGTACCTGGTCCCATTCTTCTTGAGCGACTTCACGTGTCTGCAAGACGACTTGGTTCCCAAACTCCTTTTGAAGTTTGGCTTTTAAAGCATCGAGTTGAGCAGTTTCAATCCACCCTTCTAATGCGACTAGATGGGCTGTACTGGCAAGAGAGCCTTTGGCCTCTTCCCGGGCCCCTAGACTCAAGACATAATCGAGTTGGTACTTGAGTTGATTAAGGTCTTCCTTGGCTTGACTGAGCGTTTCCAACGTAGCTGCTTCGACAGCACCTTGTTCTTTAATCTCTCTCTTGAGTTGCTCCAAACGTTCTTTTGGTAGGGTCTCTCCTTGGTAGTCAAACTCTTTGAAATGCGAACTAGTCAGCGTATCTTGAAGGTCTGTTAAATCCCCAGACTTATACAAGACTACTACCCCATGCTCCGTTTCCGAGCTGAAGACCACATCAACTTCTACATCTGGATGAGCCAGTAAGGCTTGTCGCGCCTGATCCTGTTCACTATTCGGAATGGTACCGATTAAGCCACGAACATAACGGAAACGCTTGAGCTGGTCAGGTGTTGTCGTCAAGGCAGTCCATTTTTCTAAAGAGGCGATTTCTTCTTGGGCTTGCTGGATGCGATCCCGAGCCTTTGCTAAGACAGCCAATTGTTTTTGTACGGATTGTAAAAGACGTTGCTCATCACGGATGACCCCATGAGACTCTAGATCGTGAAAAGACAAGGACAAGGGAGCTTCTTTTAGTTTTTCTAATCCCTTCTTCTGAGGAATAAAAGGCTCTAGGGCCTGTATGGCCTTTTCTAACTGCTCTTCCCGACGTCTTAGTTCATCCATTCTTAGAGCTGATCCTTTGGACCCATCACTCGTCTGAAAGGCAACTTGCCAATCCTCTTGCTCGCTCAAATCATAGATTTGGACTGATTCCTCTGACTGGAGCGACAAGAGAAGCTCGTCCATTAGATTTGTGGGCGAGACCAGAGAAAGGTGTTGCATTGGACTAATTGCCATAGGTTGCTACCACCTTTTCTACAATTTCGTCTACCAAAGCTGCGCGCTTATCTGTCATAGCTTGCTGCACCTTTTCGTCATTGCGTTGACTGGTCACTGCCAGGTCTGCTTCCAAGCTAGCAATCGTCGCTTTCGAGGACTCTTCCCGCTCTGCGACCAGCTTAGCAGTCTCTTTGTCATAGTATGCTGCTACCTCCTGTAGGTGATTACCTAGCTGTTGGCGCAAATCTTGGATCTGATTCTCGTAACTTGCGACAACGGCTTCCGCCGCCATTTCAATCTCTTGCATCATTTCGAGAGTTGCGTTGGCCATCACTCCACCTCCTTACCTCTTCCTTTATGAGAAGGAACAAATTCTTGTGTAAATTATAACATATTTCATCAACTTTTTTCAGCGTCTTTCCTTTGTTTCCAGAGGTTATTTTTTTAACAAAGGTGATTCAAAAAAGATGCGGATTCTGTTCCTTCTTTCAGTCGTTCGCTGGTCGTATTCCTTGTATATCACAGCTTTTTATGTTATACTGTGAAATATATTATAGGATTTTCTCCAGGTGTAACATCGGTTGAAAGGAGGACTGCTGTGAAACAAGATCGTGATCTCCGAAGCATTATTAAGAGCCATCAAGAAGAAATGACGGAGCTAGAGCTAGACATTGCCCGCTATTTTTTATCTCCTGAAGCGCAGCAACACTCTCTTTCCTCGTCTAGAGTGACGGAACTTTTGCATGTATCAAAAGCTGCTTTGACCCGTTTTTCCCAAAAGTGTGGCTTCACAGGCTACCGTGAATTTATTTATCACTTTAACGAAGAAACCAAATCTCAAAAGCAACAATCCCCGCACGACGAACTAACCCAGGATGTCTTGCGTCGCTACCAGCAGGTCCTTCAGGTTACAGAAACCCTAGCAAAAGATGACCAAATCAAAGAAGTCGCCAACTTAATCACTCAAGCAGATCGGGTCTACTTCTTTGGAAAAGGAAGCTCCGGTCTAGTCGCCTCCGAGATGAAACTTCGCTTCCTCCGACTGGGCGTTGTTTGCGAGGCCCTAACCGATCAAGACGGCTTTGCATGGACGACCAGTATCTTGGATAAATCCTGCCTAGTCATTGCCTTCTCTCTATCGGGAACTACACGCTCGATTATCCATAGCCTTCTGGATGCTCAAGAAATGGGAGCGAAAACCGTTCTTCTTACTGCTCAACCAGACGCTATCAAAGATGACTTTACAGAAATCTTACCAGTTGCTCCCCTACCTGGAAGCACCTATATCGACCGTATTACGGCAACCCTTCCCTTCTTAACCACGATTGATTTAATCTATGCTCACTTTCTCGAAATGGATCGGGAGCGTAAAGAAAGAATTTTCAATAGCTATTGGGAAAACAAAAAACTCAATGGCTACGATTCACGTAGACGCTAGTCTCCCTAAATATCACCAGGAGCTGAGGATCTTTTCCTCTGCATTCTGGTTTTTCTTTTCAATAGAAAATGCTTACTGCTTAGGTGAGCGTTTCAGATTGAAATAAAGTCTTCTAAAAAAACTTTCCTTAGGTGAGTACGGACGTCAGCGAACTT
>NZ_JWAK01000041.1:0-2405 GCF_001069335.1 Streptococcus sp. 1171_SSPC | reverse complement strand
AAATTAATGAACACGTGGTTTTTCATTTGATGAAGAGTCAGTTACAGCTTCTACGCCTTCACCAACTTTTTCTTTAACTGCTGAGAATCCATTACCCAAACCTGTTTTAACATTTTCAAACTGTTCAGATGCAAACTCACCTGTTGTTTCGACAACTCCAGTTACACGATCTTGCAAGCTTACTGAATCTGCTTCATGTTGTTCTTTCGTTTTAATATCAACAACATTCACGTTTACTTCGACAACTTCCAAATCTGTGATCTTAGAAACTTGTTCTGCAACTACTTCTTTAATGTGTTTGTACAAGTCAGGAACATTCTTTTGATATTCCACTACTACATTCAAGTCAACAGCGACTTGTTCTTTACCAACTTCAACATTTACTCCATTGGCAACATTGTCAGTATTGACGATCTTATCAGCTAGATTAGAGAAAAATCCTCCATCTACAGCCAACAAGCCGTCTACTTTTTCTAGTGAAAGTCCGATGATTTTTTGGATGACTTTATCTTCGTAAGTCAATTCACCTTTTACTGCATCTACTTTTTTAGTAGGTTCTTGTTTATCTACATTTGTTGTGTTTACATTTTTTTCGTTTGACATATGAAACTCCTTTTATTTAAATAGTCCTTTTTGTTGTAAATAATATCCAACTCCAGCTCCTAAGACGGCGAAGATTAAAACAAACAATGTTTTAAAGAACCCATAGGACAAGATACAGCAAGCTAAAATAACACCTGCTAATCCAGACAGTAGTGGATACTGGTATTTTTTAAACCATTCCATTTTTTACTTCCTTACTTTACACGACTCACAGGTTTTTTAGTTGGTGTTTTAGGCTTATAATCTTTTACAGAAACATCAAGCTTAACACCATGATTCATTCCAAAAAACTGTGTTAATCCATTACCGATTTCATCTTTTATAGATTGAGTTCGTTTAATAATATTATCTGAAGGAAGAATTTCTCCTTCCACGTAAACTAAACATTTATTTTTCCGGCTATTTACACGAACTTTAGGATTCTTAATGAAGTTGTTTTCATTAACTACACTACGAACAAATCCTTCAATAGCAGAATTTTTTAGTTTTAGCTCACCACCAGCATCTTCTAATTTTATCTCTAAATGTTGTTTAGGATAAAAGATGATCACTAGCATGAATAATAAAATTAAAATTGAGAGAACCAAGGTACCCCAGAAAAGATATCTTGAAAGATAATATCCTAAAAAGGAAATTCTCTTCCAATTAACTAATTGAAGTCCTAAACCGCTAACTTTATGGTAATCTAGCAAAATAGGAATCAAAATTGTCAAGATTAAAATACAAAATATAAGAGAAAGTATTTTCTTAGATTTTGACATATTGAATCCTTTCATGAATATAATCAAATCATAACCTTGCCCTGTCTTAAAGATTATGATTCATTCTTGAAAAAGAACATTATTCTTTTTTTCCTAAGAAAAACGACACTACGGAAACAACAATAACTGCACCCGCAATAGAAGGAAGCAAAGCCATACCTGCTAAAGATGGACCCCAGGATCCCAGAAGGGACTGTCCAACGGATGAACCAATTAAACCTGCTAAAACATTAGCAATTACACCCATAGATCCACCTTTTTTAGTGACTCCACCCGCTACGAGACCTATAAGGCCTCCTACAATAATAGACCAAAGCATAATGGGCCTCCTTTCTATCTCAAAGAAAAGTTAAAGTTATTTAAATCATATTCAATAAGTAAGTATGAAGAATATAACATTTTAATTGTTTTATTATTTTGATTTTTAGCTAAAAGTTTCTTATTGAATAAAAATTCAAACGCTTTCTTTTCTAAGATTAATATAATCATACGCTATTATTTATGGTAAGTCAACTAAAGTGTTTGACTTTTTTAAAATTGCTGAAATATATTAAGTTATAACACAAAATCCCTAAATAGTAATGTTGTTTTCGCTTTCAAAAATAGCAAATATATGCTGAGTTATGCCGTTATATGTTGATTTATATACCTGTTTTATTTGAATATGTTTTTTATAATTCTTTGCTTTCTTCTATATCATGTATGTTTATTTGATGCATAAAATAAATTAAAAATTGTGTATTTTCTCACCAATTTATAAGTGCAACGCAGAGATATCGCCAATTGCGTATATCATAAAAAATTTTTTTTAGATTCCCTAAAACATACAGAATAGTAACATTTTCTTAAAACATTTGATTAAAAAGCACCCTAACTTCTATGATTGAGCTAAAACTATAGAATTTAGAGTGCTTATAAGATTAACTATTTACGATTGAAAGATAACTATTAACTATTATTTGTCATCACCTTTAATCATATTCTTAACGCCTTCGATTGCGCCTTCAACGGCATCTTTTGCGTCTTCTGCGACTTCTTTAA
>NZ_JWAK01000040.1:0-2177 GCF_001069335.1 Streptococcus sp. 1171_SSPC | reverse complement strand
GGTTTAGCTATTTTTGATACGCGTTTAATCAAGCAATCTCTAGAGGTTTTATTGACTCAAGTGTTGGTCAGTTTGCTTGTCTCGACTCTGTATTTCTGGATTTCTCCCTTGTCTTATGCAAGTAGCGAGTTGATTGCACGAACCTCTCCAACCATTTGGGATGTCCTCATTGCTATTGCTGGTGGGATTGCTGGTGTGATCGGTTCAAGGAAAAAAGAAGCAAACAATATCGTGCCAGGAGTAGCCATTGCTACAGCTCTGATGCCGCCTATCTGTACTGCTGGCTATGGTTTAGCTAATGGGAATGTACGATTTTTATTGGGGGCTCTCTATCTTTTCTTGATCAACTGTGTCTTTATCATGCTAGCCAACATTGTTGGAACAAGAATTTTGATGAGAAAATCTCCTTTAACTTCATTTAAAGAGCTGAGCATTAAAATGAGAATTGGCTTGATATCTTTGATTGTATTGTTGATTCTTCCAGCTAGCTATTCGGCAGTTACTCTGACAATAGAACAAGCGCGCAAAGAAGGGATCAAACAGTTTGTAGGAAAAGAGTTCGCCAATTATACGGTTATTAATCAAGTCTACAAGTCAAGTAACAATGAATTGGTCTTGACGGTTGTTGGAGATCCGATTTCAGAAGAAGAATTAGAAACACTCCACCAAAAACAAGCCTCTTACGGTATTCAATCTGTTCAATTGAAAGTGAATCAAGTTCAGAACTCGCCAACATTAGATAGTGAAGCGACCAAGGAATTTTATGAAAACATTGACAAGTATATTGATCAAAAACTCTCTGAAAAAGATTCACAAAACGATCTCGTAAAAGAAAATGAAGCAGACAAGGATTGAGGACAATGAACTGAATCGGTTTTTACGCCGTGTTTTTCTTGTATCTTCCTCTTTCTTACTTATAGCAGGTTGTTTTTGCTTGAATAAGAAATAAATTAGAAGTTCTATCATCTAAGAAAAATGATGAACAAAAAATCATTTAACTAATGGTGTGAACGTTTAGTGTTTATCAGCTCCATTCTCTGTAATTTTGGGGGTAAAATCCACACCATTCGGATAAAATTAGTTGAATTTGATTGGAAAAAAGCTTTTATAAAAGCGGAGAAAAGTCTTGATATTACGCTGTTTTTAGTCCAACTGAAATTCATACTTTCCAAACCAGGTCTTAAGAAAGCTCGTAAAGCTTCACAATTCTCAAAACGTTAATCAATACGATACTATCAACGTTTACAGACATTCAAGAGTATTCTCTTGGATGTCTTTTTTTGTCTACTTTAATTTTACAAATTAGTAATTGCATATAATTATTTGAAAAAATAAAAATAGTTATTTACAATAAAAGTGTAAAAGCGCTTACTCGATTATTGGGGAGGTTAATATTGTAAGATATCTGTGTTTCTTTCTTAAGATAGGAGGATTTTTAGGAAAGATAAAATGTCAGAATCAGTATATGCAAAGAATCTCAGCATTTCCGCTTCAAGTTTCAGAAAAATTATTAAATGAATTAAGCAATGATTGAAATATTAATAATGGTTTATTGGAGGTAGTTAAAAATGAAAGAAAAATATAAAGTGACTGGGCAGTTATTTTTACTCTCAAATTTACCGTTTTGTTGTTTTATTTTGAAAGATATTTCATTAGTCTATGCTAGGTTGCTATTTGTACTTTTCTTGTTTTTTACATTATATTTCTCTTATCAAATAAGCATAAAACATAATGTCATTAATCGTATTCAGAAACTAGAGTGGAACAAAGTACTTTATTGTTTAGCATTCGTTGCTTTGATGAGACTTACAGTTCATTTGTATGTAAGCATTTTTGGAGATACCCAAAATGATGCGTTATTACAAATTTTAAAAGATATTATGGGCATAGAGTTATTCAATTTTTATGGAATTTTCGTAGGACCAGTTTTAGAGGAAATAACTTTTCATGGTGCAATAATGAATTATTGCTATAATATGAGCAGGAAAGGTTTCTTCATATCAAATATATTGTTTGGATTTGTGCATTGTATGAACGAACCTAGTATTGGAATTTTTATTAGATCGATTTTACTGTATAGTTTGTTAGGCTGTATAGTATCTTACATTTATTATAGAACTAAAAGGATAGAATACTCTGTACTAATTCACATGCTTGCTAATTTTTTGGCTGTAATA